>JBDNCK010000113.1:0-6044 GCA_046719675.1 Sphingomonadaceae bacterium
GGAGTTTGAGGAGGCGCTCAATGCGTACAGAGCAGGAGATTGGGAAAAGGTCGGGTTAAAGTCCGGAAAGTTTTGTGAAGTAGCATACAACGTGTGCATGGGACACGCAACAGGATCATTCCCAGAATTACCGCGTAAGCCACCTAATTTTGCCAAATGCTGTCAGCAGTTAGAGCAATATAATAGATCAAAAGGTCGTTCCCTATGTGTACAGGTGCCGAAGGTTTTAACCGCGATATATGAGCTCAGGAACAATCGTGCCATTGGTCACGTGTCGCCTGAAGTCAGACCCAATCAAATGGACGCGGAATTATTCATGCGAGCGCTGAAATGGATTATGGGTGAGATGGTTCGTAACTTTTCGCAGCTTCCGCTCGCGGATGCCCACGCAGTGGTTGAGGCGGTTACTGCAAGAACTTTTCCCATCATCTGGAGCGAAGGTGATGCAAGGCGGGTTCTGGCGCCGGCCACTAGCGCGGCTCAAAGGGTTCTACTAATTCTGTATCATGAAGGAAAATCTGTAGGTATAGCGAAATTGCAGAGATGGGTAGAATATAAGAACACGACCGATTTCAAAAAGAAGTTCCTTGGATCACCTCACAGGAAGGCCTTGATACATATAAATGAAGCGACCGCGACTGTTTCCCTTCTTCCAACTGGACAAGCAGAAGTTGAAAAATCAGGACTACTGATGTCGATGTCTTGAT
Organism: Sphingomonadaceae bacterium; assembly: GCA_046719675.1. Classification (GTDB taxonomy): domain Bacteria; phylum Pseudomonadota; class Alphaproteobacteria; order Sphingomonadales; family Sphingomonadaceae; genus Thermaurantiacus. Next base: position 708 of record JBDNCK010000113.1, read on the forward strand.
AAGCATTTAGGCTGCTTCTTTCTTGAGAGAATCAGATCAACCGCCCATCAGTGCTTGGCTTGACGCCAGCCGTCTTCAGGCTTCTCCCATCCTGAGGGCTGCGATGAAGGCTTCCTGGGGGATGTCCACGCTGCCGTACTGGCGCATGCGCTTCTTGCCTTCCTTCTGCTTTTCCAGGAGCTTGCGCTTGCGCGTGATGTCGCCGCCATAGCATTTGGCGGTCACGTCCTTCCTGAGCGCTGCAATGGTTTCGCGCGCGATGATGCGCCCGCCGATCGCCGCCTGGATCGGGATCTTGAAGAGATGCCTCGGAATCAGGTCCTTCAGCCGCTCGCACATGTGGCGGCCGCGGGCTTCCGCGGCATCGCGGTGGACGATCATCGAAAGCGCGTCCACCGTCTCCCCGTTGACGAGGATCGACATCTTCACGAGATCCCCCTCGCGATAGCCGGTCTGGTGATAGTCGAAGCTCGCATAGCCGCGGCTTACCGACTTCAGCCGGTCGTAGAAGTCGAACACCACTTCGTTGAGCGGCAGCTCGTAGACGATCTGCGCGCGGTTCCCGACATAGGTGAGAGTCTTCTGGATGCCGCGCCGGTCCTGGCAGAGCTTGAGGATCGCGCCCAGATACTCGTCGGGCACGTAGATGGTGGCCTCGATCCAGGGTTCCTCGATGTGGGAAATGCGCACCGGGTCGGGCATGTCGGCAGGGTTGTGCAGCTCGATCGCGGTCCCGTCCGTCAGGTGCACCTTGTAGACGACGGAAGGCGCCGTCGTGATGAGATCCAGATCATATTCGCGCGACAATCGCTCCTGGATGATCTCGAGGTGCAGCAGGCCCAGAAAGCCGCAGCGGAAGCCGAAGCCGAGTGCGGCGGACGTTTCCATCTCGAAGGAGAAGCTGGCGTCGTTCAGGCGCAGCTTGTGGATGGATTCGCGCAGCTTCTCGAAGTCGGCGGCATCCACCGGGAACAGGCCGCAGAAGACGACGGGCTGGACTTCGCGAAAGCCCGGCAGGGGTTCGTTGGCCGGGCGCTTGGCATCGGTGATGGTATCGCCCACGCGCGCCTGCGCCACTTCCTTGATCTGGGCAGTGAGGAACCCGACTTCGCCCGGGCCGAGTTCGGACAGCTGCTCGATCTTGGGGCGAAAGGCGCCGACCCGATCGACGAGATGGGTGGTGCCCGAGGCCATGAAGCGGATCTGCATCCCCTTGCGGACAACCCCGTCCATCACCCGGACCAGGACCACAACGCCCAGATAGGGATCATACCAGCTGTCGACCAGCATCGCCTTCAGCGGCGCCTCGCGGTCTCCCCTGGGCGGCGGGATGCGGGTGACCACGGCCTCGAGCACATCGTCGATGCCGAGGCCGGTCTTGGCCGAGGCAAGCACGGCGTTGGAGGCATCGAGGCCGATGATCTCCTCGATCTCGTGGCGGACCTTCTCCGGGTCGGCCGACGGCAGATCCACCTTGTTGATGACGGGCACGATTTCATGGTCGTGCTCGATCGACTGATAGACATTGGCAAGCGTCTGCGCCTCGACCCCCTGCGCTGCATCGACGACGAGAAGCGCGCCCTCGCACGCAGCAAGGCTGCGCGAGACCTCATAGGCGAAGTCGACATGGCCCGGCGTGTCCATGAGGTTCAGGACATAGGCCTGGCCGTCCTTCGCAGTGTAGTCGAGGCGGACGGTCTGCGCCTTGATGGTGATGCCGCGCTCGCGCTCGATCTCCATGTTGTCGAGCACCTGCTCCGTCATCTCGCGCGCAGAAAGGCCCCCGCACCGCTGGATCAGCCGGTCGGCGAGCGTCGACTTGCCATGATCGATATGGGCGATGATCGAGAAGTTGCGGATGCGGGATGGATCGACCGCTGCTGCCGTTGCCATGCGCCGGGCCTCTGGCAGGGGGCGGGCCCGCCCGCAAGCGCGGGCGTGTCGCGGGCCTGTCCCCGTTCAGCCTTCGCCCGACCAGCTTCGCGCAGCTTCCAGCGCCTTGGCCGCATACATGACGCTGGGCCCGGCGCCCATGTAGACGGCCATCCCGAGCGTTTCGGCAATTTCGGCCTCGCTGGCGCCGGCACGCACGGCTGCCCGCGTATGATAGGCGATGCAGGGGTCGCAGCGCACGGCAACCGAAATGCCGAGTGCAATGAGTTCCTTCACCTTCGAGTCGAGCGCGGCCGGCCCGCTGGCTGCCTTCGCCATGTCCGCGAAGGCGCGCATGACATCGGGCTGCAGATTGCGAAGATCACGAGTCAGCCCGTTCATGTCGGTTACCATCTGCTGCCAGTCCGTCACGTCAGTTCTCCATCCCGGGATAACCTTGAGGCGGCCTGTTTCGGCGCTGGCGCTGCCGGAGGCAACTACGGCACCAATGGCCCCGGCCCCTAGAGCGGCAATATCTTGACATAGCGCACCGAAAATCCTGTCGCATGGTTCACGATCTGCATCGCATAGCCGCTCGCTTCGAGATAGGCCCGCCATGCGGGATTGATGACGGTTGCGACATGCACTTCGGCATGGGTGGCGCCCATGGCGCGCGCCGCCTGCACGGCTGCCTGCTCGAACGCGCCGGCAATCAGACGACCCTGCCCCGCTTGGCGGCCGACATTGAGGATCGAGGTGCGCGAGACGATGAGGCGCGTGCCGTTCATCACCACTTCCACGCCGCCAAAGCCGACACCTTCCACCGTGATCTGGGCACCGGCTGCGCCTGCCGGATTGCGGAGCAGCTGCTGGAAGAATCGGGAAAGCGTGGAGACGGCCCGTCCATGCGCCCCTGTTGACGCTGCTGCCGCGCTGCCGCGCGCGGCCGCGCTGCCGCGCGCCCCCGCAGTTGCCCCCGATCCCCCCGACGGCAGGAGCGAACGGAGAAGGATGATCTGCCCGAGCCGCTCGAAGACCCGGCTCATGCCCTCGGCCATGGCCGTGATCTGCCGGTCATACTCGGCTTCGGCTTCGCGCAGCACGGCACACAGACGCGGGGCGGAGATGCTGTTGACTTCGGTCGGGACGATGCGCCCCGTGTCAGCGTGGTGGGTGAACCGGATCGTCCGGCCGGCCGCGTCTGCCACATCGGCAAACCTCATGCCGTCGGTGCCTGAAAGCGCACGGATGCGCGGAATGAAGCGGATGCTGCCGGTGCCAAGACCGGTGCCCGTCGGATTAAAGGGCGCCTGCTCGCTGCGCGGGGTGCGATAGTCCGTGGCCTCGATGGGCGGGACCATCTGGTCCGGGACCAGCCCGACGTCGATGAACCCACCTCCGGGATAGTGGAGGCGCGCCAGCTCGGCCGAGAAGAACTCCACGCGTTCGATCCCGTTCTCGAACCAGGTCTCGTCGGACATGATGGTCTCGACCGGCGTTCGGGCAAGCTCCTCGGCGGTCAGCACGCAGCGCGGCGTGTCCCCGCCCTGGCAGGCGTGCGCTGCTTCATGGGCGAGAAGGGCAAGGCCCGCAGGGGTTCCGGCCGCAGGCGCGGACCGGCCCAGAAAAATGTCGCGGCCCACCGTGACGGCGCGGGCCCGATAGGAGGCAGCAATCGCTTCGGCCGCCGGACCGGCGTGCAGGCGCACATCAGCGAGCGAGGCCCCAAGCGTGCCCTCGATCCGCGCGCGGGCCGGCTCCGGCAGGGGAAGGCCGCGTGCAGGCTCTGCCGGTGGAAAGCCGCCTGAGGGCCTCCCTTCCCCGTTTGCCTGCCGGCGCGCAACCGGCGCGCGAAGCCCGGCAAGCGCTGCCCGCGCCACCTGGCGGGCCTCGGTTTCCTCCGCAGCCGAAGGCGCAGCCGGCGGCCGCAGGAAATAGCCAGGGGGAAGGCGACCAGCCGGGGTCGGACCGGGCAAGCACGGCCCCGGGGTGCGGGCCGGCCCCCTGTCGCCAGCGGCAGAGGAAGCCGGCGCCTGAGGCGTGCGGGACCGGAATGTGCGCGTCATTGCTTCTTCTGCGGGCCGCCCAGCTGTTCCTGCACGCGCGGCGGCACGGTGAACAGCTTCACGAAATCGACCGTGATCATCGCGCCCGTGCCGGTGAGCGGCTCCATGCCGGGATATCCCGGGATCGACTGCATCAACCGCATGCTGCCCCCGGCGGGATCGTGGAAGATGGGCTGGTAGGGGAGCCCGATCCCCTTGCCCACCTGCAGTTCGATACCCTCGTAGAGCTTGAACTTCGCCTTGCCCTTCTTGAGCTTGGCGCCGCCGTCGGCGGGGGTCTGGAATTCGAGGTCCAGGCTGAACTTCATCGGCGGGAACCAGCCGGTTTCCTTGGCAGCAAGCTTCAGGAGATCGTCCGCACCAAGCGTGAGCTTGAAGCCCCCGGCGTCGCTCCCGGACGCCGGGTTCAGCTCGAAGCCCTGGACCGGCATGTAGGGAATGAGGGTGAGCGGCAGCGCGAGGTTCAAACCCGAGACAAGGTCGCGCCCTTCAGGACTTGAGAGTGTGGCGCCGAGAAACGTGCCATAGGTGACGGCCCCGAAAGTGACGAGGCCGGCCTGGTCGCCCGCCGGCAGGCCCTTCCAGACCCGTGTCGCCTCCGCCTTTGCCGGCTCCACCACCTTCTTCTGGAAATCCTTGTTCTTTTCCAGTTCCTTGATGACAACGCCAACGCCGTCGGCAACGGCGTTTTCGGCTTTCTTCTCCTTGGCCTTGCGCTCGGCCTCCGACTTGTCGTCGAGCTGGATCGCCAGGCCGCTGGCGGCCTGCTGCAGGCTGTGGGCGACCTCGTGGGACAGCGTCCGGCCCGTCGCGTCCGGCCCCAGTGCGATGTCCCGCCCGGCTGCCAGTGCGCGCGCACCCAGGCGGGCCGGCACCGGGCTGTTGCGGTGGACCCGGATCGCGGAGAGGTCGGTGCCGGTGCAGCGCTCGAGATCGGCCCTTTCATGGGCCTCGAGGCTTGATCCCGGCCCCAGACCAAGGGCTGCCGGCGCTGCAACCCGCGATGCGCCAGGAGCCGGGCTTGGCACCGCCCCGGTGGCAATCGCATCGGCCTCCCGTTCGCCTGCCGCGTCGCGGCGAAGGAAATAGCCCGGCACCGCACGCGGCTGCGGTGTGGCCAGGTCTGCCGGCGTGCGCGTGCCCGGGCGGGCTGCAACAGGATCCGGCGATCGGCCGGCGTGCCGAGGTGTCAGGGGCCGGCGTGTGGGGCTGTGCTTCATGCCCTTCCCTTTCTCTGCGCGTGGACAAGTGCCCGGCGCACGGCCGCGGCAAGCGCTGCCGGGCTCGAGTCGGCTGGCAGGTCGATCCGAAGCCGCGCGATGTCGGCAGCCGAAAGGGGCGCGCCTGCCAGGGCCTCGGCCAGGGCGCGCGGCAGCCGGTGGGCGAGCGCATGCGAGAG
>JBDNCK010000114.1:0-6032 GCA_046719675.1 Sphingomonadaceae bacterium
GCGCGCGCGCCGCCGCAGCCGAGCGCCGCCACTGCGCTCCCACGGCCCGCCGGGCTCGGCCGCCCGGCGGTGCGCCGCATCACCGCGTCGATGTCGCGGTCGTACCACATGTTGATCGCGCCCGACGCGCCGGCGCCGAGCGCGATGCACAGCACGGCCACCGCCGCCGGCACGGGATGGAGGCCGCCGGGCGCGAGGAGCAGGCCGACGACGCCGGTGTAGACGACCAGCGTCATCACCCGCGGCTTCAGCAGCGCGATCCAGTCGCGCGGCTCGCTGCCCGCGAGGTCGGGCGCGCGCGCGGGCGGGTCGGCGCGCGGCGCGATCGTCAGGCTGCCCGTCTCGGCCATGGCCAACGCCCCGGCCGCGTCAGCGGATCCGCGGCAGTTCCTCGAAGGCGTGGAAGGGCGGCGGGCTCGAGAGGGTCCACTCCAGCGTCGTCGCACCCTCGCCCCAGTAGTTGTCGGCGACCTGCTCCTTGGAGGCGAACAGCCGGTAGACGACGAACAGGAAGACCAGCGCGGAGGCGAAGGTGATGTAGCTGCCGATCGAGGAGAGGAAGTTCCAGGCCCAGAACGCGTCCGGATAGTCCGGATAGCGGCGCGGCATGCCCTGCAGGCCGAGGAAGTGCATCGGGAAGAAGGTGAGGTTGGCGCCGACGAACGAGGTCCAGAAATGGACGCGCGCCCAGAACTCGTCGTACTGCCGCCCCGACATCTTGCCGATCCAGTAGTAGAATCCGCAGAAGATCCCGAACACCGCGCCGAGGCTGAGCACGTAGTGGAAGTGCGCCACCACGTAGTAGGTGTTGTGCAGGACCGTGTCGAGGCCGGCGTTGGCCAGCACCACGCCGGTGACGCCGCCGACGGTGAAGAGGAAGATGAAGCCGAAGGCCCAGAGCATGGGCACCTCGAAGCGGATCGACCCGCCCCACATCGTCGCGATCCAGGAGAAGATCTTGATGCCGGTGGGCACGGCGATGATCATCGTCGCCGCCATGAAGTAGGCGCGGGTGTCGACGTTGATGCCCGAGGTGTACATGTGGTGGGCCCACACAACGAAGCCGACGACGCCGATCGCCACCATCGCGTAGGCCATGCCGAGATAGCCGAACACCGGCTTGCGGCTGAAGGTCGAGACGACGTGGCTGATGATCCCGAAGGCCGGCAGGATCATGATGTAGACCTCGGGGTGGCCGAAGAACCAGAACAGGTGCTGGAACAGCACCGGGTCGCCGCCGCCGGCCGGGTCGAAGAAGGCGGTGCCGAAGTTGCGGTCGGTGATCAGCATGGTGATGGCGCCACCCAGGACAGGCACCGCCAGCAGCAGCAGAAAGGCGGTGACCAGCATGGACCAGACGAACAAGGGCATCTTGTGCAGCGTCATGCCGGGTGCGCGCATGTTGAAGATGGTGGTGATGAAGTTGATCGCCCCGAGGATCGAGGCCGCACCCGCGAGGTGGAGCGAGAAGATCGCAAGATCAACCGCCGGCCCGGGATGGCCGGCCGTGGAAAGCGGCGGATAGACGGTCCAGCCCGTCCCGGCGCCGATCCCTCCCGGAGGGCCTGGCACGAAGAGCGAGATGCACAGAAGCACGAAGCCGGCAACCGTCAGCCAGAAGGAGATGTTGTTCATGCGCGGGAACGCCATGTCGGGCGCGCCGATCATGATGGGGACGAACCAGTTGGCAAAGCCGCCGATGAGCGCCGGCATCACCATGAAGAACACCATGATGAGCCCGTGGGCGGTGATGAACACATTCCACAGGTGATAGGCCTGATCGATGTTGCCCTCGGTGAACCAGGGCAGCACCTGCATGCCCGGCTCCGCCAGCTCCCAGCGCATGAAGCCCGACAGCGCCCCTCCGACGATCCCGGCGATGATCGCGAAGATGAGATAGAGGGTGCCGATGTCCTTGTGGTTGGTCGAGAACAGCCAGCGCTGCGCGAACGTCAGCTTGTGATCGTCGTGGCCGTGCGAGTCTTCGGCGTGTGCGTCGAAAGTCGTTGCCATGGTCTGTCCTTAGAAATCAGGCTGCGTCTGCGTTCTGGCGATCGGCTGCCGCAACGCTGGTGGCGGCATCGGCAGCGGCTGTCTCGGGGACGATGCCCTGCTCCTGCTGCTTCATCGCCACCCAGGCGTTGAACTGTTCTTCCGGCACTACCTCCACCGTGATCGGCATGAAGCCGTGGCGCGTGCCGCAAAGCTCCGAGCATTGCCCGTAGTAGACGCCGGGCCGGTCCACCTTGAACCAGGTTTCGTTGATCCGGCCCGGCACGGCATCCATCTTCACCCAGAAGGCCGGCAGCGCCCAGCTGTGGAGCACGTCGGCGGCCGTGATCAGAAGCTTCACCGTCTTGCCGGCCGGCACTACCACGCGGTTGTCGGTCTCGAGGATGTAGGGCGCGCCGCGGCGCTCGGCCTCCTCGCGGCTGACCATGACGGCATCGAAGCTGATGCCCCCCTGGTCGGGATATTCATAGCCCCAGTACCACTGATAGCCGGTCACCTTGATGGTGAGATCGGCCTTCGGCGGGTCATACTGGTTGGCGAGCAGCCGAAAGCTGGGAACGGCGATCACCAGCAGGATGAGGGCGGGGATGACCGTCCAGATGACCTCGATGCGGGTGTTGTGGGTGAACTTCGCCGGCTCGGGATTGGCGGCCTCGCGATACCGGAAGATGGTCCAGGCCAGGAGCGCGAGCACCAGCGCCGAAATCCCGAACATCACCGGGTTGAGCAGCCAGTGCACCATGGTGAGCGCTTCCTGGCCGATCGGGGTGACCTGCGGGAGGAGGTCGATCCCGCGCTCCCACGGCTGCCCGACTCCAGGCTCTGGCGTGAGCGGCCGATAGGTCATCGCAGCGGCCTGCGCGACCTCGGCTGCCGTCGCGTCCGGAAGCACATTCGCGACGTCCTGGGCGCGGGCCGCCATCCCGCTCAGCGTGGCAAGACCGGCCAACCCGGCGCGGAAGCAAGCAGTCATTCTCACCCTTCGGACCTTCTGTTCGCCCCGGAGGCTATATGCGCCGGCGCCTCGGCTCACAAGGCGCGGATGCCGCACTGCGACACCGCAGCAGCCATGCATTTGCCGGTGGAATGCCCTGCCCGGACGGTCAGGCCGCAAGATCGTCGAATGCGGCTTCCCCCTTCTGCATCTGCGCAATGACAGCCTTTTTCATGTCCTCGCCCTGCAGCATGGCGGCGTTCCAGACGGCGACATATTCAAGGCCCTGCTCGATCGTCATGTCGCGCCCGGCGTTGAGCACCTGCTTGATGCCGGCAATCGCCAGCGGGCTCTTGGCGGCGATGGTGCGGGCCATGGCGACCGCGGCCTCGATCGTTGCCTCGCGCGTGGCGTGCACGCTGTTGAGGAAGCCATGCGCGCGCGCCTCCTCGGCCAGCCAGCGCCGGCCGGTGTAGGCAAGCTCCCGGATCAGCCCCTGCGGCAGCAGATAGGGGATGCGCTGCAGCGTGCCGACATCGGCCACGATCGCAATATTCACTTCCTGGATGGTGAAGAAGCAGTCGGCCGAGCCCAGGCGGATGTCGCAGGCGGTGATGAAGTCCACGCCGCCGCCGATGCAGCCGCCGTGGATGGCAGCGATCACCGGCACCCGGCAGCGATCGACCGCCGTGAACGGCTCCTGCATGTGCTTGATGTGGCGTCGGAACTGTTCGCGCGCGCGGCCGGGGTCCGGGTGGCGGTCCCCGAGCGACTGGCCCGCCCAGTTGAGGTCCAGCCCGGCGGTGAAATGCCTGCCGGTCGACGAGATGACGACGGCGCGGATGCCGGGATCGCGGTCGATCTCGGCGAAGACGGCCGGAATCTCCTCCCAGAAGGCCTTGTTCATCGTGTTGAGCGCCTCCGGCCGGCACAGCTCGATATGCGCCACATGGTCGCTCACCGCATAGGTGAAACAGGTGTAGGTCATCGCTTCCCTCCGGACCGCATCTCAGTCTAGAGGGCGGCATGACCCGCTTCACGGTGAACGGCAACCCCGTCAAATATGAGCTGGCGCCCGACACGCCGCTCCTCTGGGCGCTGCGCGATGCCTCCAACCTGACCGGCACCAAATATGGCTGCGGCGCGGGGCTGTGCGGGGCCTGCACCGTGCTCATCGACGGCGAGGCGGTGCGCTCCTGCTCGGTTTCCATCGAGGAGATCGAAGGGACGTTCGTGACCACCATCGAAGGTCTATCGACGGACCGGTCGCATCCGCTGCAGCAGGCCTGGCTCGAGAAGCAGGTGCCGCAGTGCGGCTATTGCCAGTCCGGCATGATCATGGCGGCAGCGGCGCTCCTGAAGGCAAACCCGAGGCCGACGCGCGAGCAGGTGCGCGAGGCCATCACCAACCTGTGCCGCTGCGGCACCTACAGCCGGATCGAGGACGCGGTGCTGCGCGCCGCCGAGATCGCGCGCGGGGGCTGAGGGCTGGCGCGCACGGCCCGGCCTGCGGGCCAGCTTCTGCGGATCCTCGGGCTGGGCTTTGGCCTGGCAACCGTCGTGGGCGGCGTGATCGGGGCGGGTATCCTGCGTCAGCCCGGCGTGGTGGCCGGTGCCATCGGCGATCCCGTCTTCATCATTTCACTGTGGGTGGCGGGGGCCATCATGGCGGGCGTGAACGCGTTTACCGTGGTCGAGCTGGGGGCAAGCCTGCCGCGGGCGGGTGGGCCCTATGCGCTGGTGGCACACGGCCTTGGCGCGCGGCCGGGCGCGCTGGTGGGCTGGGCGGACTGGTTCAACGGCATGAGCACGCTTGCCTTCCTGGCGGTTGCCTTCGCGGAGTTCCTGGCGCGCGCCGGCCTGTTCGCGGACCGGCCGCTGGGCCTTGTCGCGGTTGCGCTCGTGCTCGCCGCCTTCGTCCTCAACTGGACGAATGCGCGGGTGAACGGCTTTTCGCAGACCTTCTTCTGCGGCCTCAAGGGCCTGGCGCTTGCTGCCATCATGGCGGGTCTGTTCCTGGCGCCTGCTGCCCCGCAGCCGCCGCCGGAGACGCCGGGTGCTGCGATCGGGCTGGCTGCCATCGCGCTTGCCATGCGCGCAATCCACAACAGCTACACCGGCTATCAGACGCCCATCTATGTCGGCGAGGAGCTGCGCCAGCCCGAGCGCAATGTCGCGCGCTCTGTCTTCGGCGGGCTGGCGGTGGTGGCAACGCTCTACATCCTCATCAACATCGCGCTGCTGCGGGCGCTTGCCGTCGAGGAGATGGCCGCCTCGCCGCTGGCGCTTGCCGAAGGGGCCGTGAAGGCCTTCGGGCCCAGTGGCGGGCTGGCGGTGGCGGCCTTTGGTGCGCTGTCGGTGGCCGCTTCCGTCAATCTTCGGCTGATGACCCACAGCCGCGGCGCCTTTGCGATGGCCCGCGATGGCGCGCTTCCGTCATTCCTTGCGCGTGTGGCCCCCGGGGGCAGCCCGCGGGTGGCGCTCGCGCTCACCATGGCTGGGGCGGTGCTGCTTGCAGCGTCGGGCGCCTATCTGGCGCTCGTTGCCATCAACGCACCCTTGCGCATTCTCATCGAGATTTCGCTCATCCTGACCCTCATTCGCCTCCGCCGGACGGCGCCGCAGCTTCGCCGCCCGTTCCGCATGCCGCTCTACCCGCTGCCGGCGGTGCTGGCGCTTGCGGCCAACACCTTGCTGCTGCTCGCGGTTGTCTGGGAGGATCCGGGGAACAGCGGGATTGCGCTGGCCGCAGTCGCCGCTGCTGGCCTCTTCATCTGGCGGCGCGGCCGAGCGCCTGCTCAGCCGCCGCGCGAACCCAGGCGATAGGTTCGTCTGACAGCCTTCCCGCTGGCAGCCGCCTGCGCTGCTCCCGAGCGTAGAACGAGCTGGCGCAGCTCCTCCTCCGTCATCGGACGGCCGGTCAGATAGCCCTGGACATGGCTGCACCCGTGGCCTTCGAGAAAGTCGAGCTGTTGCCGTGTCTCGACGCCCTCGGCCACGCAGCACAGGTTCATCCCGCGCGCCAGGCCAATGATCGTGCGGGTGATGAGCTCCCGCCGGCGATCCGAGCCGATCCCCTGGACGA
>JBDNCK010000115.1:0-6000 GCA_046719675.1 Sphingomonadaceae bacterium
GCTCGCAGGCGAAATCCTCGGACCAGTCGGCGCCATTGGGGTGGAACCAAAGGTGCCCGTCGGGCGCCATCGTCACCCAGGCCGGCTGCCACATCCACCACTTCGCGCGGTGGAGCCGGACTGGCCCGGGATCGAGCGCAGGTCCGAACACGCCCTGCACGAGGGCCCGCTCGCCAGCGCTCAGGGCGCGCGCGGCACCCGGATCAGTGCTGGTGGCTGCCGGGGTTGCCAGCCGGGCGGGCCTCGGCGTTGACGGTCACTTCCGCGCCGCTGGCGAACCGCAGCGTGAGCGGGACCCGGTCCCCGGGCTTCAGGCCGGAGGCGAGATCGAACAGCATCAGGTGGCTGCTGCCGGGTGCGAAGACGAGCTTTCCCGAGGCGGGAATCTCGAAGCGCGGCTCGGCGCGCATGCGCATCACGCCTTCGACCATCGTCATCGAGTGCATCTCGACGCGCCCGGCACGCGGCGTGCTGGCCGCCACAAGCGCATCGCCCGGCGTGCCGCTTACCTCGAAATAGCCGGCAGCCGGGCGGCCGGAAGCCGCCGGCAGCCGCACCCATGCGCCCGTCACCTTCGGCCCGGGCGCTGCCTGGGCAAAGGCGGGCACGTTGCCGGACCCGCCGGCAAAGGCGAGGCCGAGCAGCAGGGCCGAGGCCGCCACTGCTGCGATGCCGAGACTGCGAAGGAAGGCTTGCGACATGATCCGAGAAACTCCTGGGGCCGCTGATAGGGAGAGGCGCGGCCAGGCTGCAACACCCAAAATGTCGCGAACGGTCCGGAATCCCGTGCATCGGGTGCGGCCCATTGATGCGCCTCGCCTGCGCCCTATATCCCGTCGGTCCGGCGTGTCCGGACACAAAGGCGAGCGCGGGCGAAAGTCCCGCCTGAACACAAGGACGGCAGAGGATATGGCGAAAGTCATCGGCATCGATCTGGGCACGACGAACAGCTGTGTGGCAGTCATGGAAGGGTCGGCGCCCAAGGTCATCGAAAATGCGGAAGGCGCGCGGACCACGCCCAGCATGGTTGCGTTCGCCAAGGACGGCGAGCGGCTGGTCGGGCAGCCGGCCAAGCGCCAGGCGGTCACCAACCCGGAGAACACCATCTTTGCCGTCAAGCGGCTGATCGGGCGGCGCTTCGACGATCCGATGACGAAGAAGGACATGGGGCTGGTGCCCTACCGGATCGTTGCCGGCCCCAATGGCGACGCTTGGGTGCACGCCGGCGGCAAGGACTACAGCCCGTCGCAGATTTCCGCCTTCATCCTGCAGAAGATGAAGGAGACGGCCGAGCGCTATCTCGGCGAAACCGTGACCCAGGCGGTCATCACGGTGCCGGCCTATTTCAACGATGCCCAGCGGCAGGCCACGAAGGACGCCGGGCAGATCGCCGGCCTGGAAGTGCTGCGCATCATCAACGAGCCGACGGCAGCTGCCCTTGCCTATGGGCTCGACAAGCGCTCCGACGCGCGGACGATTGCCGTCTATGACCTTGGCGGCGGCACCTTCGACATCTCGATCCTCGAGCTTGGCGACGGGGTCTTCGAAGTGAAGTCGACCAGCGGGGACACCTTCCTCGGCGGCGAGGACTTCGACGCCAAGCTGGTCGATTTCCTTGCCGACGAGTTCAAGAAGGCCGAAGGCATCGACCTGCGCAACGACCGGCTGGCGCTGCAGCGGCTGAAGGAAGCCGCCGAGAAGGCGAAGATCGAGCTTTCGTCCTCCGCCTCCACGGAAGTGAACCTGCCCTTCATCACGGCTGACCAGACGGGCCCCAAGCATCTGGTGAAGTCGGTGACGCGCGCCGACCTCGAGCGGCTGGTGATCGAGCTCATCGAGCGCACGCGCAAGCCCTGCCTCGATGCCATGAAGGAAGCGGGCGTGAAGGCTGGCGACCTGAACGAGGTGATCCTCGTCGGTGGCATGACCCGCATGCCGCGCGTGCGCGAGTTCGTGAAGGAGCTCTTCGGCAAGGAGCCCAATACCAGCGTCAACCCCGACGAGGTGGTGGCGATGGGTGCGGCCATCCAGGCCGGCGTGCTGCAGGGCGATGTCAAGGATGTGCTGCTGCTCGACGTGACCCCGCTGTCGCTCGGGATCGAGACGCTCGGCGGCGTGTTCACGCGCATGATCGACCGCAACACGACCATTCCGACCAAGAAATCCCAGACCTTCTCGACGGCCGACGACAACCAGAATGCGGTGACCATCAAGGTGTTCCAGGGCGAACGCGAGATGGCCGCCGACAACAAGCTGCTGGGGGCCTTCGATCTCGTGGGCATCCCGCCGGCGCCGCGCGGCGTGCCGCAGATCGAAGTGACGTTCGACATCGACGCCAACGGCATCGTCTCGGTCTCGGCCAAGGACAAGGGGACGGGCAAGGAGCAGCAGATCCGCATCCAGCCGTCGGGCGGCCTGACCGACGCCGACATCGAGAAGATGGTGAAGGAGGCCGAGCAGTTCGCAGCCGAAGACCGGAAGCGGCGCGAGGCAGCCGAGGCGCGCAACCAGGCCGACAGCCTCGTGCACACCGCCGAGCGGCAGCTTGCAGAGAATGGAGACAAGGTGCCGGCCGACGTGAAGGCGACGGTCGAGGCAGCGGTTGCCGACCTGAAGGCCGTGCTCGATTCGGGCGACACCGACACGCTCAAGGCGAAGACGGAGGCGCTCGGCCAGGCTGCCATGAAGATGGGCCAGGCCATCTACGAGGCGGAGCAGGCGAAGGCCACAGCGGCTGCGCCAGGCGACCCCTCGAGTGCCGAGGATGTGGTGGACGCGGACTTCACCGAGGTGGACGACGACAAGAAATAGGCGCCGGAGGGCCTTGTGCCCTCCGCGTGACTGATGCGGACTGGTGGGATATCGGCGCTTGCACGCGGACATCGACTATTACGAACTTCTGGGCGTGCCACGCGGAGCCGACGAGGCTGCGCTGAAGGCCGCCTATCGCAGGGCGGCGATGCGCTGGCATCCCGACCGCAACCCCGGCGACCGGGAAGCCGAAGCGCGCTTCAAGGCGGTGAACGAGGCCTGGGAAGTCCTCAAGGATCCGCAGAAGCGTGCTGCCTATGATCGCTTCGGCCATGCGGCGTTCCGCAACGGGCATGCAGCAGGAGGCGGCTTCGGGGCCGATGAGTTCCAGGGCTTTGCCGACATCTTCGACACGGTCTTCGGCGAGTTCATGGGGCGCGGGCGCGGGGCGCAGCGCCAGCGCGCGCGCGGCCAGGACATCCGCTATGATCTCGAGATCAGCCTCGAGGATGCCTTCTTCGGGCGCGAGGTGGAAGTTGCTTTCGATACGGCCGTTGCCTGCGAGACCTGCGGCGGTTCCGGCGGGCGGCCCGGCGCCCGCGTCGTCGCCTGCCAGACCTGCGGCGGGCGCGGCACGGTGCGGATGCAGAATGGCCTCTTCGTCGTGGAGCGGACCTGCCCCGCCTGCCATGGCGAGGGTTCCTCGCTTTCGGACCCCTGCCCCGCCTGCCATGGCGAGGGAAGGGTGGAGCGGCGCAAGACGCTCAAGGTCAAGATACCGCCAGGTGTCGACGAGGGAACCCGGATCCGGCTGGCGCAGGAAGGCGAGGCCGGTCCGCGCGGTGCGCCTCCAGGGGATCTCTACATCTTCATCCACATGAAGCCGCATCCGGTGTGGAAGCGGGACGGAACCACCCTCTTTGCCCAGGTGCCCGTCAGCTTCATCGATGCGACCCTTGGCGGCGAACTCGAGATCCCGGGCCTCGATCGCGAGCCGGTGGCGCTCAGGATTCCCGCCGGCACCCAGACCGGGCGGCAGTTCCGGATCCGCGGACGCGGCTTTCCCAGCCTCAACGGGGGCGGGCCGGGCGATCTCGTCCTGCAGGTCGAGCTGGAAACGCCGACGAGGCTTTCCCCACGGCAGAAGGAGTTGCTCGAGGAATTCCGCTGTATCGAGGAAGGGGAAGCCAACTGCCCGAAGTCGCGCGGCTTCTGGGACCGGATCAAGGGTGTCTGGGACGAGCTGACCGAATAGCTCACCAGCCGGCCAGCAGTTCGGTGACCAGCGGGTTGGGGAAGCGCCGGGCCAGGGTCACCGCGAAGAAGGTTTCCGCCAGCCCCGGAAGCGCCGCAGCTTCCGCCACCAGCCCGGCGGCCAGCTCGTCTGCCACGACGATCGGCGGCAGGGGCGCCAGGCCCTCGTCTTCGCGCACCAGCAGCCGGAGCATCGCCATGTCATCGACTTCGGCGGCAACCCGCGGCTCCACGCCGAGGCGGTCGACCAGCGCATCGAAGCCGAGGCGAATGGAGGTACCCGGCGGCGGCAGCACCACCGGCTCACTGGCAAGCAGTGCTGCCAGATCCTCCCGGCCTGCGATGCGCGCAGCCGTGCCGACCAGGCTGACCGGCTCCTCGGCGAGCTGACGCACGAGAAAGCGGGTGTCGCTCTCGAGCGGCGGCGGCTGGTTCAGGAGCAGCAGGTCAAGGGACAGGCCTTCGAGCCCCGCCAGCAGCTCGGGCGGGCTGCCCGAACGCAGCGTGATGGCGACATCGGCGCGGCCGATGAGCGGCTTGAGGAAGCGCAGCTGGAAATTCCGCGACAGCGTGGCCAGCGCGCCGACGCGCACGGTCGCGCGGGCAGGGCCTGCTGCCGAAAGCGCTGCCAGCAGCTCCTCGCCGGTTGCGAAGATCGAGTCGGCATGGGCAAGCGCAATCCGGCCGGCTTCGGTCAGGTGCAGCCCGCGGTTGCGGCGCTCGAACAGCTGGTGGCCGATCCGGTGTTCAAGCGTCGCGATCTGGGCCGACAGCGCCGATTGCGAAAGGTTCAGCCGGCGCGCGGCGCGGGTGAGATTCCCTTCATGCGCCACCACCCAGAACAGCCGCAGATGGTTGTAGTTCAGGGCTGCCATTCGTTCTGTGTGGACGAACGCTTCATTCACATCAATGTATTTTTCCTGATGAACAACATCTGGCAGGGCCGCAGGCGAGGTTCACGGAAAGGGGTCCGATGGTCACGCCCATTCTCTTCTCGCTGGCAGCGCCCGCGCTGCTCCTGACGGTGGCCGGAGTTGCGGCCCTGGGCGGCGCGGGACCAGCGCGTCGCACGGCCGCACTCGCCGAGGCCGGAGCGCTTTGCGCCATGCTTTCGGCTGTCTGCGCCGGGCTGTTCCTGTGGCAGGCCGGCGGGACGGCAGCGCTGATGGCGGTGTCGGGTGTGGCAGCCGTCGGCGTCCGGCTCGATGCCGTGTCGGCAGTGATGCTGCTGCTCGTCGGGTTCATCGGCTGGGTCGTGCTGCGTTATTCCCGGACCTATCTGGATGGCGAGGCGGGGCATTTCCGCTTCACGGCGCTGATGGCCGGCACCCTTGGCGCGGTGCTGCTGCTCGTCCAGGCGGGGTCGCTCCTGCTGTTCCTTGCCAGCTGGGTGGCGATGAGCATGGGGCTTCGGCAGCTGCTCCTCTTCTATCCCGACCGGCCGGGCGCCCAGCGGGCGGCTGCCAAGAAGCGCGTCTTCTCGCGCACGGGCGATGTTGCGCTGGCCGGCGGCTTTGCCTGCCTGCTGGCGGCCTATGGCACCGGCGAGGTGGGGTCCATCCTGGCGGCGGCCCGGGCGGGCGAGGGCGGCGTGCTGGCCGTGCTCGGTGCCGCCCTGCTTGCCGGTGCGGCGATCCTCAAGTCCGCCCAGCTGCCCTTCCATGGCTGGCTGACCGAAGTGATGGAAACGCCGACGCCCGTCTCGGCGCTGCTCCACGCCGGGATCATCAATGCCGGCGGCTTCCTGCTGATCCGCTTCGCCGATGTCCTGCTGCTGGCCCCCGGCGTGCTGGCGGTGCTGGCGCTGATCGGCGGCCTGTCGGCGCTGGTGGCCGGGCTTGTCATGCTGACGCAAAGCGCGGTCAAGACGTCGCTCGCCTGGTCGACCATTGCCCAGATGGGTTTCATGATCCTGCAGTGCGGGCTGGCCCTGTTCCCGCTGGCGCTGCTCCACATCGTTGCCCATTCCCTCTACAAGGCGCATGCCTTCCTCGC
>JBDNCK010000116.1:0-5982 GCA_046719675.1 Sphingomonadaceae bacterium
TGCGCAGGTGGAAGTCCTGCGCGGCCCGCAGTCGCTGGCCTGGGGCAGCCAGGCAATCGGCGGGGTCATTGCGATCACGACGCAGGCGCCGACGGACGCACTTGCCGTCACCGCGCGCGCGGAAGGCGGATCGCGCGGCAGCGCCTATGGCGTTGCCAGCGCGTCCGGCCGGGTCGGGGCGCTTGGCCTTTCGGTTTCGGCCAACTATGGCCGCACCGAGGGCATCTCCGCAGCCTCCGAAGCGCGTGGCGCTACCGAACGGGATGACTTCACCGGCTATGGCGGCGCGATCCGCGGCCTGCTCGACCTGGGCGCCGGGCTCTCGCTCGACCTGCGCGGCCGCTTCCAGGCCAGCCGCTTTGGCGTGGACGGTTTCCCCCCGCCCGCCTTCGTGCTCGCCGACACGCCCGAACGCTCCCGCTCGGACGAAGCGTCAGGCTATGCCGGCCTGCGCTGGCAGAGCGCCGACGGTCGCTTCGACCAGCAGGTGGGAGCAGAGCTTGCGCAGATCGAGCGGCAGAACAGCAATCCGCTCAACACCCCCGAAGTCGGCTTCCGCTCCAGAGGCCGAACCTGGCGCCTGCGCTACAGTGGCGATGCGACGCTTGCGTCCTGGATCACGGCCACGCTCGGGGCCGAGCATGAACGCCAGCAGCTCAGGACGGCATCGCCATCGGCCTTCAACCCCGATCCGGACCCGTTCGTGGCGGACGCCCATCTCACGGGCGGCTTTGCGCAGGTCGTGCTGCGGCCGGTGGCGGGGCTGACGGCGCTTGCCGGCATCCGCCACGATGCCCACAGCGACTTCGGCGGCGCAACCACCTGGGGCACATCCGTCTCCTTCGCGCCGGGCGATGGCCCCATCCGCCTGAAGGCGAGCGCTGGCGAAGGCTTCAAGGCGCCCACGCTCTTCCAGCTCTTCTCGGATTTCGGCAACCCCGGGCTCCAGCCCGAACGCGCCACCGGCTGGGATGCCGGGCTGGAAGCGCGGCTTGGCGATGACGGGCTGCGCCTGGGCGCGACCTGGTTCCAGCGCCGCACGCGCGACCAGATCGACTTTGTCTCCTGCTTCCAGAATCCGCTTCCCGCCTGTGTCGGCCGGCCCTTCGGGACCTATGACAATATCGCCCGCACCGAGGCCAGAGGCGTGGAGCTGGAGGCCGGATTGCGGCCGACACAGGCGCTTGCCCTGAGCTTTGCCTACACTTGGCTTGATGCCCGCAACCGCGCGGAAGGATCGCCCAACTTCGATCGATTGCTCCCCCGCCGGCCGCGCCACACGGCAGCTCTTGTGGCCGACTGGGTGGCGCCAGCCGGCTGGAGCGTGGGGGCCACGCTCTCCCATGCCTCCGACAGCTTCGACAATGCCGCCAACACGCGGCGCATCCAGGACCGGGTGCTCCTCGACCTGCGCGCATCGGTGCCGCTGGGCGACCGCTTCGAGGCCTATGGGCGCGTGACCAATCTGACGGACTCGGTGTACGAGACGGCAAGCTTCTATGGCCAGCCGGGCCGCGAGTTTGCAGCCGGTGTTCGCGCGCGCTTCTAGCCTTCTGGCGGCGGTCGCCCTTGCAGGCGCCAGCCCGGCGGCCGCCGCCCCGCAGCGCATCGTTTCCATGAACCCATGCGCCGATGCGATCCTGGCCGAGGTGGCAGCGCCCGCACAGATCGCGGCCGTGTCGCACTGGTCGCACGATCCGCGCGCCACCTCCATGGATCTTGCCCTTGCGCGGCGCTTTCCCCGCCACTTCGGCACCGCCGAGGAAGTGCTGCGGCATCGGCCTGACCTGGTGATCGCCGGCGCGCACACGCCGGCGGCCACGCGCGCGGCCTTTGCCCGCCTGGGCATTCCGGTCCTGCTGGTGGGCGTGCCGGCAAGCGTCGCACAATCGCAGGCGGAAGTCCGCGCCATCGCGCAAGCCGTCGGCCGACCGGAAGCAGGCGATCGCCTGAACGCGCGCATCGATCGGGCGCTTGCCGATGCTGCGGTCACCGGGCCGAGGCTGCCGGCCCTGCTGCGCACGCCGGCCGGCGTGGTGCCGGGGGCGGGCACGCTGATGGACGATCTCCTGGTCCGCACCGGGTTTCGCAATGCCGCAGCGGACCTGGGCCTTGCCAGCTGGGATGTCCTCCCCGTCGAACGGCTGGTGCTGGAGCCGCCCGTGCTGTTGCTCGCAGACCCGAAGGCCGCGCCGCATCCGGTGCTCGCGAAGCATGATCTGCCGATGGCCGCCTTTGACATGCGGCTCCTCAACTGTGGCGGGCCCTCCATCATCCCGGCTGTCGCGCGGCTGTCTGCCATCCGGAAGGCGCACGCGCCATGAAGGCGCTGCTGCTCCTGGCACTTGCTGCTGCCTTCCTCCTGTCGCTGGCAGCCGGCAAGGTCTGGATCGCACCCTCGACGTTCGGAGCAGGGACGCCGGAAGCGCTCGTGCTTCTCGAGTTGCGGCTGCCCCGCGCCTTGCTTGGCCTTCTGGTTGGCGCCGTCCTCGGCGCTGCCGGCGCGGTCCTCCAGGGGTATCTGCGCAACCCGCTGGCCGAGCCCGGCGTGATCGGCGTTTCGGCAACAGCCGCGCTTGGCGCGGTGCTCGCCATCTTCCTGGGCGCGGGCGGGCAGCCGGTCCTGATCGCCGCGTCCGCCATGGCCTTCGGGCTTCTTGCCGTCGTGATGCTGTCGCTGATTGCCGGGGCAAGCGGCCTGCAGCTGATCCTGGCAGGGATCGTGCTTGCGGCGCTTTCGGCTGCGCTCACCTCGCTTCTCATCAGCCTCGCGCCCACGCCCTTTGCGCTCGGCGAGATCGTGACCTGGCTGATGGGCGCGCTCACCGACCGGACGCTGAGCGATGTCGCGCTGCTTCTCGGCCCGGCGCTGCTGGCCCTTGCGCTCATGCTGGCAACCGCGCGGTCGCTCGATTCCCTGTCGCTTGGGGAGGAAGCCGCCGCCTCGCTCGGGGTCGACCTTGCCCGGACCCGCCGGCTGGTGATCGCCGGAGTCGGGATCGGGGTTGGCGCGACCGTGGCCGTCACCGGTGTCATCTCCTTCGTGGGCCTCATCGTGCCGCACCTGCTGCGCCCGCTGGTCGGCGAGCAGCCCTCTGCGCTTCTGCTGCCGAGTGCTGCCGGCGGGGCTATCCTGGTGCTGGTGGCAGACAGCCTTGTCCGCCTTGTGCCCGGCGCTGCCGAACTCAAGCTCGGGATCGCCATGGCGCTCCTTGGCGCTCCCTTCTTCCTCTGGCTGCTGTGGACCATGCGGCGGCAGGCGGCCTGATGCTGGAAGCCCGGGATCTCGTGATCGCGCGCGGCGGCCGCCGCCTGCTGGGTCCCTTGTCCTGCGCATTGCCGGCCGGCCGGCTGCTTGCCATCCTCGGGCCCAACGGGGCAGGCAAGTCCACGCTGCTGCTCACGCTTGCCGGTCTGCTGGCCCCGGCCGAAGGCGAAGTCCGGCTGGACGGCAGGCCGCTTGCCACCCTTTCCGCCCGTGCCCGGGCGCGCGCCATCGGCTTCCTGCCGCAGGGCGGCGAGGTGGCGTGGAACCTCTCCGCCCGGGCCGTGGTGGCCCTTGGTCGGGCGCCGCACCTGCGCGCGCTGGGCGGCCCGGCCATCACCGACCGGAATGCGATTGCGCGTGCCCTTGCGGCAACGGATGCGGCCCACCTGGCCGACCGGCCCATCCGGCAGCTTTCCGGCGGCGAGCGCGCGCGCGTGCTGCTGGCACGGGTGCTGGCCGGCGAGCCGCGGGTGCTGCTTGCCGACGAGCCGCTGCAGAACCTTGATCCCGCGCACCAGCTGCGCGTGGCCGACCTGCTCGGGGCAGCCGCCCGCGAAGGCCGCGCCGTGGCAGCCATCGTGCATGACCTGCCGCAGGCCCGCCGCATGGCCGATGATGTGCTGATGATCGCCGATGGCGCGCTGGTTGCCCATGGCCTGGCGGCCGCCGCGCTGACGCCGCAGACGATCGCCCGCACATTCGGAGTCCATGTCTCGCCGGACCTCGTGCCCGTTGGCGCAACGCGCTAGGGACCAGCCGCATGACCCGCCCGGAAATCGTCCTCGTGGTGGCCGCCGCCGAGAATGGCGTCATTGGCCGCAACGGCGCCATGCCCTGGCATCTTCCGGAGGATCTCCGCCGGTTCAAGCGGATGACCGTGGGGCATGCGGTGCTCATGGGCCGCAAGACCTTCGAAGCCATCGGCAGGCCGCTTCCCGGCCGCCACAACATCGTGCTCACGCGCGACAGCAGCTGGAAGGCCGAGGGCGTGACGGCTGCCGCCAATCTTGCCGAGGCAATCGCTGCAGCCGGGCTTGATCCGCGCACGCGCGCGGACCCTTTCTTCGTGATCGGGGGCGGCGCCATCTATGCGCTGTGCCAGCCGATCGCCACGCGGGTGGAGCTGACGCGGGTCCATCAGACGCCCGCGGGAGACACCCATTTCCCGCCGCTCGATGCCCGCGAATGGAGTCTTGTCGTCTCCGAGCCCGGCGAAGGTGTCACCTACGAGACCTGGGTGCGGCCCCTTTCGCCGGACGGCAGCACCGGCTAACGCGCTCACCCATGGAGGTGCTGCGCAACGGGGCGGTTGCCGGAGAGGCGCTGCGCGGTGGGGCAGTCGCCATCGGCAATTTCGACGGCGTGCATGTCGGCCACCAGGCGGTCATCGGGGCGGCGGTCCGCTGGGCGCGCGCCCGCGGCCGTGCGGCCATTGTTGCCACCTTCGATCCGCATCCCTCGCGCTTCTTCCGCCCGGAGGCCCCGCCCTTTGCCCTGACCAGCCTCGAGCAGAAGCTGCGCCACTGCGCAGCACTCGGCGCCCATGCAGCGCTCGTCATTCCTTTTGATGCCGCGCTTGCCGCCCTCCCGCCGGATGCCTTCGTGGCCCGCTGGCTGGTGGACGGCCTTGCGCCTTCGCATCTCGTGACCGGGATGGACTTTCATTTCGGCCACCGCCGCGCCGGCAACACGGCAACGCTTTCGGCGCTCGGCGCCCGGTTCGGCTATTCGACCGAAGCGCTTGCAGCCGTGGAGGCGGAAGGCGCGCCGGTCTCCTCGACCCGCGTGCGCGAAGCCCTGCAGGCAGGCGACACGTCTCTCGTAACCAGGCTGCTGACCCGGCCCTTTGCCATCGAGGGGGAGGTGATCCACGGCGACAAGCGCGGGCGCACCATCGGCGTGCCAACCGCCAACATGGAGCTTGGTGCCTATCTGCGGCCGCGCTTCGGGGTCTATGCGGTGCGCGTGCGCCTGCCGGATGGCAGCCGGCGCGACGGCGTGGCGAATCTTGGCATCCGGCCGATGTTCGAGCCCCCGAAGCTGCTGCTCGAGACCTGGATTCTCGACTGGGAAGGGGATCTCTACGGCAAGACAATCGAAGTCGAGCTGATCGCCTTTCTTCGCGACGAGCGGAAGCTCGACGGGCTTGCAGCGCTCAAGGCGCAGATCGCCGAGGACACAAGGGCCGCGCGCGCAGCCCTCGCCTAGGTCTCGAGGATCAGCTGCTCCAGCCCGCGAAAGCCCGGCAGCCGGCGCCAGCGGAAGTCCTGCTCGGCAAGCCGCAGGCCGGGGAAGGCCGCGAACAGCCGGGCAAACAGGGTGCGGCCCTCCAGCCTTGCAAGTGCGGCACCGATGCAGCTGTGGGCGCCGCCGCCGAAGGCGAGATGCGGCGCGCGCCTGCGGTCGAGGGCGAAGCGGTCGGGATCGGGAAAGACATCCGGATCCCGGTTGGCGCTGCGCAGAAGGGCAAAGACGGGGGTGCGGGGCGCAAGCTCCACGCCTTCGATCGCAAGCGGCCGGCTGGCGACCCGCATGGTGAAATCGACCGGCCCCTCCAGCCGCAGCGTCTCCTCGACGGCAGCCGCAGCAAGCGTCGGGTCCGCGCGCAGCTTCGCAAGTTCGTCCGGATGCTCGAGCAGGAGCTTGACACCGCTTGCAATAAGGTCGGTGGTCGTCAGGTTGCCGCCGACGAGCAGCGCCGTCAACCTGACGGC
>JBDNCK010000117.1:0-5971 GCA_046719675.1 Sphingomonadaceae bacterium
GCCGGCCGATCCGGCTATGTTCGCAATATCGCCCGTCCCGGCTCGTGTTTCAAGGGAGAGTGGCCGCGAAGATCGCGCAGTGGTCGCCCCCGACCTTCAGAGCGTCCGCAAGGTTTCGGACACCCGCACCCCGAGCGCACGGGCAGCCCCGGCAAGCCCGAGCATGAGAGTGACGGCGGCCCCTGCGACAACCGTAAGCAGGACCACCCCCCAGTCCGGCTGGAACGAGAGTTCGAGCACGCGCGTGAGCACGATCCACGACAGGAATGCGCCAATCCCGAGGGCAATTGCTGCCACCAGCCCGCCAACGAGTGCATACTCAAGCCCGGCCGATATCATCAGCTGCCGGCGCGTCGCTCCCAGCGTCTTTATGATCGCGCCCTCGTAGATGCGGGACCGCGCCTGCGCGGCAATCGCGCCGACGAGCACGGCAAGGCCGGCCAGGATGGCAACGCTGGCTGCTGCCCGCACCGCCACGCCCACCTGGCGCAACAGCGCCCCCACCTGGCCCACCACATCCCGCACGCGCACCACCGATGCCGTGGGAAACGCCTCGGAAACGGCGCGGGTGAAGGAGGCTTCGTCCGCTGCCGGCGGCGAGACGGTTGCCATCCAGGTGTAGGGCGCCTGGCCGAGCGTTGCCGGATCGAACACCAGGACGAAATTGAAGCCGAGCGAATCCCAGCGGATTTCCCGCAGCGAGGCAATGGTTGCCGCCACCTCGACGCCCAGCACCGACACCCCGATCGTGTCGCCCACCTTGAGGCCGAGAAGCCCCGCCTGCTCGGCATCCATGGAAACCAGCGGCGGTCCGGCATAATCTTCCGGCCACCATTTCCCGGCCACCAGCCGGTTGCCCGCGGGCAGCGTTGCCGACCAGGTGAGGCCGCGGTCCCCGCGCAGGATCCAGGCGCCCTCCGGCACCGGCCCAAGGTCGGCGACGGCCGTGCCGCGGATGGAGGTGATCGGACCGCGCAGGCTGGGGACCATGGCCACTTCGCTGCCCTCGGGCAGGAAGGCGCGGAACCGCTCGCCATCCTCCCGGGGGATATCCACCACGAAGAAGGTGGGCGCGCGATCGGGCACCGTCTTCCTCAGTTCAGCGTTGAAGCTTGTTTCCACGATCGCAAGGGTTGCGAACAGGCTGAGCCCCAGGCCAAGCGCCACCACCAGTTGCCCCGTCATCGCACCGGGCCGGTGAAGATTGGCGAGCGCCAGCCGCAGGAGCGCCCGGCGCGGGCGTGGAGCCGCAGCCGCTGCCCGCCGCACCAGCCAGCCAAGCCCGGCCAGCAGCAGGAAGATGAGGACGGCAGCCGCCACGAAGCCTGCCGCAAAGATCGGCTCTGGCGCCTGCCAGATGGCAAGGGCCGCCACCAGCAGCCCTGCCCCGCCGGCCACGAGCGTTGCGCTACGGCTTGGCCAAGGCCAGGGCTCGGCGCTGCCGCGCAACAGCCGCTGGGCCGGCAGTGCGCCGGCACGCGCCAGCGGCGCAACCGCAAAGGCAAGCGCCACGAGAAGCCCGAAGGCGATGGCAGCCACCAGCGGCAGCGGATAGAGGCCGAGCGCCGGCGGCACCGGCATGGCATCGCCCGCCAACTGCACCACGGCCCATGGCACGGCGGCTCCCAGCAGCGCGCCGAGGCCGGCAGCCGCAAGCCCCACGGCCAGGATGATGAGGAAATAGGTGCGCACGATGAGGCCAGACGAGGCCCCCAGCGTCTTCAGACTGGCGATGGTGCCGGTCTTGCGGTCAAGCCAGCTGCGCACGCCATCGGCCACGCCAATGCCGGCAACGGCCAGGGCCGTGAGGCTGACCAGCGAGAGGAACTGCGCCAGCCGCTCGACGAAGCGGCGGATGCCGGGCGCGCCGTCGCGCCGGTCCGCCAGCCGCCAGCCAGCGTCGGGAAAGGCCGTGTCGAGCCGCTCGGTCACTGCTGCCGGGTCGGCACCGGCCGGCAGGCGCAGCCGCACGTGCGCGCGGTAGAGGCTTCCGGGCTGCATCAGCCGGGTTGCCTCCAGACGGTCGAGACCGATGAGGATGGTCGGCCCGAAGGCGAAGCCCTCGCCGGCCTTGTCGGGCTCGGCGGCGAGGATGCCGGACACCCGGAATTCCGCTTCGCCAAGCCCGATGCGATCCCCCACCCTGAGGCCCAGCTGCTCGGCAAATGCCTCGCCGATGACGGCGCCACGCGCTAGCGCTGACTGCACTGCGGCATTGCCGCCGCCATCGGCAAGACGCGCCTCGCCATAGAGGGGCCAGCGCGAATCAACCGCCTTCAGTTCGCCCAGAAGCTGCCGGCCTTCCGCCTCGCCCGAAAGCCCGCGCAGCATGGCCCGCATCTTGACGGAATCGGACACGATCCCCTCGGCCTCGATCGCCGCCCGCTCTGCCTCGCTCGGCAGCCGCTGGGTCAGACGGACTTCCACATCCCCGCCCAGGATCACCTGCCCTTCCCGCGCCAGGCCCGTGAGAATGGCAGAGGCCAGCGAGCCCACCCCGGCGAGCGCAAACACGCCAAGGAACAGGCAGACGAACAGGAGGCGAAGATTGCCGATCCCGCCGCGCAGCTCGCGGCGCGCCAGTCGTGCGGCCTGCACCCAGGGCCCGGGCGCTGCCCCGACGGCCCAGGGCGCTGCCCCGTCGGCAGGACGCGGCGCCGCAAGCGCCGGGTTCACATTCATGCCGGCACCGCGTGCGAGACCGGCGCATCGCCCACGATCCGCCCGTCCCGCATGGTGATGATCCGGTCGCACTTCCCGGCGAGCGCCGGATCATGGGTGATGAGGACGAGCGTTGCCCCCGTGTCCGCCAGCCGGCGGAACAGCAGCGCCACGATTGCCTCGCCGGTTGTCGCGTCGAGATTGCCGGTGGGCTCATCCGCGAAGAGGATCCGCGGCCGCGCTGCCAGCGCCCGGGCAAGCGCCACGCGCTGCTGCTCGCCGCCGGAAAGCTGCGCCGGGTAATGGCCGGTCCGCTGGCCCAGCCCGACGGCCTCCAGCTCGGCGCGGGCTGCGGCAAACGGCTCGGCATGGCCTGCAAGCTCGAGCGGCACAGCAACATTTTCCAGCGCCGTCATCGTCGGGATGAGGTGAAAGGCCTGCAGCACGATTCCGATCCGCCCCCGGCGCGCTTCTGCCAGCTGGTCTTCGGACAGGCCGGCGAAGTCCTGGCCAGCGACAAGGATCTGGCCAGCGTCCGCCTGCTCCAGACCCGCGAGCACCGCCATCAGCGACGACTTGCCGCTGCCCGAAGGACCGAGGATTGCCAGCCGCTCGCCCTGCCGCACTTCAAGGTCGATCCCGCGCAGCACATCGACGCGCGCTTCCCCTTCTCCCAGCGAGAGGGTGACATTGCGCGCATCAATCACGATATCGCCCACCGCGATGCCTTGTTCCACCAACACTCTTTCGCCGCCGATGAGCCTGCCCGGGCGATATGGCACTGCCGAGGCCATCCGCAAAGGGCTGGCGTTCCTCCTGCTGCTGGCTGTCGCAGCCCTCGCCCGCCCGGCGGCCGCGCGCGACCTCCTGATCCTGGCATTCGGCGACAGCCTGACCGCCGGCTACCAGCTTGCGCCTTCCGAAAGCTTTCCCGCGCAGCTGGAAGCCGCGCTTCGCAAGGAAGGCCGTGCCGTCTCCGTGCACAATGCCGGCGCCTCGGGCGATACTTCGGCGCAGGGGCGCGCCCGCCTCGAGTGGGTTCTGAAGGGCCTGCCGCGCAAGCCCGATGTCGCAATCGTGGCGCTCGGCGCCAATGACATGCTCCGGGGCCAGCCAGTGCCGCCCATGCGCGACAATCTCGACGCGATCATCGGCCGGCTCAGGGCCGACGGAATTGCCGTGATCGTCGCCGGCATGCAGGCGGCACCCAATCTCGGAAGCGCCTATGCGCGCGAGTATAACGCCGTGTTCCCGTCCCTCGCGAAAAAGCATGGAACCGCCTACTACCCCTTCTTCCTCGACGGAGTGG
The DNA here is from genome assembly GCA_046719675.1 of Sphingomonadaceae bacterium. Taxonomy (GTDB): domain Bacteria; phylum Pseudomonadota; class Alphaproteobacteria; order Sphingomonadales; family Sphingomonadaceae; genus Thermaurantiacus. The sequence goes on from JBDNCK010000117.1 coordinate 3,971, forward strand.
CAGCCAATCCGAAATTCCTGCTCCCTGACCAGATGCACCCCAACCGGCAGGGCGTGGCAGTGATGGTCAGCCGGATGCTGCCCACCGTCCGCCAGACGCTGGACAGCCTGCCCGCCGCCCGGACAGCCGCCTCCAGCCAGCGCCGTTGAGCCACCGCCTCTTCGTCGCGATCCGCCCACCCGCAGCGGTGCGCGCGGCGCTCGTCGGGCTGATGGGCGGTGTGGCCGACGCGCGCTGGCAGACGGATGCGCAGCTGCACGCGACGCTAGCCTTCCTGGGCGAAGTGGATCGGCACAGGGCAAACGCCATTGCCGAACAGCTGGCGCATGTCCGGTTCGCGCCCTTTCCGGTGCAGCTCGACGGATTTGGCACCTTCGACAATGCACGCGGGCGGATCACCTCTTTGTGGACCGGGCTTTCGCCCAGGGAAAAGCTGGCGGCCCTCGCCGCGCGGATCTCGACCGTTCTGCTCCCCGTGGGCGTGCCCCTGCCCACCCGGCGGTTCGTCCCGCATGTGACGATCGCCCGCTTTCCGGCCCGCGGCGCAGCGCCAGCATCCCTCAGCCGTTTCCTTGCCGGGCGGACTCCCCCGGCAATCGCCTGGGAGGTCGAGCGGTTTTCGCTGCTGGAAAGCCACCTCGGCGGCGAAGGCGCGCACTATGCCGAGATTGCCTGCTACCCCGAAGCGGTCACAGAAAGCTCTGCGGATCGACGTCGATGGTAAGCCGCACCGAAGACGGCAGCCGCACGGCAGCCAGCCAGGCCCGGATCGGCTCCTGCAACCGCAGCCGCTCGCGGCCGTGGACGAGAAACCGGATGCGGTGCCGCCCGCGCAGCATGGCAAGCGGCGCCGGCGCCGGCCCATAGACGGACAGACCCTCCCCGCGCGGGGCCGCCAGTGCCAGCGTCTGCGCCGCGGCCTCGAGCAGGTGCGGGTCGGTCGCGGACAGGATCAGGGCCACCAGACGGCCGAACGGCGGCATTCCGGCCGCGCGTCGGGCCTCCCGCTCGGTGGCAAGAAAGGCGTCCCGATCGCCCCGGGCCAGCGCCTGCATCAGCGGTGCATGGGGCTGGTGCGTCTGGATGAGCACGGTGCCGGGCTGCGCGCCGCGACCGGCGCGGCCTGCCACCTGCGCCAGCTGTGCAAACGTCCGCTCGCCGGCCCGGAGGTCGCCGCCGGCAAGGCCAAGATCTGCGTCCACCACGCCAACGAGCGTCAGCCCCCGGAAGTCATGGCCCTTGGCGAGCATCTGGGTGCCCACCAGTATGTCGATCTCGCGCGCATCGATCCGGGCGAAAAGGGCGGCCGCAGCCCTTGCGCCCGGCACCGTGTCGGAGGTGGCGATTGCCAGCCGCGCCTGCGGCCAGCGCGCGGCCACCTCCTCGGCCACCCGCTCGACGCCCGGTCCGCACGGCACCAGGGCGCCCTCGGCGCCGCACGCGGGGCACGCCGGCGGCACCGGCATGGCGTGGCCGCAATGGTGGCACAGCAGCCGCCGTTCCAGCCGATGCTCGACCATCCAGGCCGTGCAGTTCGGGCAGGACATGCGCGCGCCGCAGGCCCGGCACAGCGTGAGCGGCGCATAGCCGCGCCGGTTGAGGAACAGCAGCGCCTGCTCACCCCTTGCCAGCGTCTCGTCGACGGCGGCCACCAGCGGCGGCGAAAGCCAGCGCCCGCGCGCGGGTGGGTGGCGCAGCATGTCGACCAGCCGGATCTGGGGCAGCGCCGCGCCGCCGAACCGGTCCGGCAAGGCAAGGCGCCGGTAGCGCCCCTGCGCCACATTCTCGACCGTCTCGAGGCTCGGGGTGGCGGTCGCCAGCACCACCGGCACGCCTTCCTCCCGCGCCCGGACCACGGCCACGTCGCGCGCATGATAGAAAACTCCCTCCTCCTGCTTGAAAGCAGCGTCATGCGCTTCGTCGACCACGAGCAGGCGCAGCTGTCGCATCGGCAGGAACAGCGCCGAACGGGCGCCCACGATCACGCGCGCTTGCCCATCA
>JBDNCK010000012.1:0-14353 GCA_046719675.1 Sphingomonadaceae bacterium
ACGATCACACGCGCCAACAGCACCCGTATTTGGCGCAGCGTTTGGCCTTTTACGCGAACGAAGTGCGCGCGGTGTATGCAGCAGCGCCTGCCGCGGCAGCAGCGGTTGCCGCGCCGCTGATGGCAGCACCGGCGACGGCGCGCCGCGATGAGGATGAAGGGTTCGGCATGTTCGGGACGGGCCTTGCGACGCTCGGGGTCCTCGGCCTCGGGATCCTTGGCGCGGCCATCATCGGCGGCATGGTTGGCGATCGCGGGGCGCGCGCGCCGGCGCCAGCATCGCCGATGGTCCGGGTGGCGCCTGGCCCGACGGTCCCTCAGGGGGCGGGTGTGGTTGCCGAAGTCGTCAATGGCAAGCCGCAGGTCTCAGTCTATTTCGATACGGCCCGGGCGGATGTCGCGCCAGACTTCGCCGCAGTGGCGGCTCCCATCAAGGCGTGGATCGACACGCATCCCGGCGATCGGCTTGCCGTCTCGGGCTACAATGATCCGCGCGGGGATGCCGCGTTCAACGAGGGGCTTTCCAAGAACCGGGCGCAGAATGTCGCGGCGGCGCTGGCCGCGATGGGTGTTCCCGATGGCGTGATCGATCTCGAGAAGCCGGCCGATGCCACCGACACCACCACCAGCTACGAGAATGCGCGGCGGGTGGACATCATGGTGCGCGAGGGCGCCTGACGCGCTCGGGCGCCTCGGTCCGCACGATCGGGGCAGAGGAAGCACCCGCTGCGATTGCCGCGCTGGTGCTGGCCTTTGCAGGCGATCCGGTCGCGCGATGGACGCTTGCCGATCCGGCACGCTATCTCGCGCTCTTTCCGCTGGTGGTGCAGCACATGGGAGGCGCGGGGTTCGCGGCCGGCGGGGCGTTCGCGGACTCCGGCATGCGCGCGTCAGCCCTGTGGCTGCCGCCGGGGGCGGCGAGTGACATGGCGGCAATCGCAGCCCTCTTCCAGGCGGAAGGCCTGATGCCGCCACCTGATGCGCCTGCCTTCTTCGAGGCGATGGCAGCCCATCACCCGGAGGCGCCGCACTGGTATCTGCCCTTCATCGGCGTGGACCCGGCGGCGCAGGGCAGGGGGCTGGGATCGGCGCTGCTTTCTGCATCGCTTGCCGCTGTGGATGCATCCGGACTGCCGGCCTATCTGGAGAGCACCAATCCACGGAATGTCCCGCTTTACGAGCGGTTCGGATTCCGGGTGGCAGCGAGGATCCAGGTGGGTGCAAGCCCGGTCATGCACGCCATGTGGCGGCCCGGCGCAGCTGGCGCCGCGGCCTGACGCGCCGATCGCAAGGAAGGGAAGCGGCCGGAAGCGGCGTGCAGGCGGGGCCTTCTGACCGGGGCCGTCAGGACGGTCGTATGCTGCCGGTGCCAGCGCCCCATCGCACCGGTCGGCCTGCGACCGGCGCGCCACTGGTCATTCCTCCAGCGCTGCCAGGGCGCGCGCCAGCCGGTCGAAGATGAGGTCGATCTCTGCCGCTTCGATGATAAGGGGCGGACACAGGGCAACTGTGTCGCCGCCCACCGCCCGCACCAGAAGGCCCTGCGCCCGGGCGGCTGCCTCCAGCCTTGCCGCATCCTGCCCTTCCCGCATCTCGAGGCCGCCAATCAGGCCAAGGCCGCGCGCCTGGCGCACCCGTGGATTCTGTCCGAGCTGGGCGAGCCGACGCTGGAAATGGGGTGCAACCGCCGCCACATGCCCGAGGATGTCCCGCTCGGCATAGATGGCGAGCACTTCACGGGCGACCGCGCAGGCAACCGGGTGCCCGGAATAGGTGAAGCCATGGCCGAAGCCGCCGCGCCGCCCGGCTTCCGCGGCGATGGGCTCATAGACCCGATCGGACACGCAGACGGCGGAAAGCGGCTGGTAGCCGGAGGTCAGCATCTTGGCACAGGTCAGAATGTCGGGCTGGATGTCCTCGGCCTCGCAGCCCCACATGCGCCCCAGCCGCCCGAAGCCGGTGATGACCTCATCGGCAATGAGCAGGATCCCGTGGCGGCGCAGGATCGGCTGGATGGCCGCGAAATAGCCTTCCGGCGGCAGGATGACTCCGCCGGCGCCGATCACGGGTTCGGCGATGAAGGCCGCGATGGTCGACGCCCCGAGCCGTTCGATCGTCGCGTCGAGCTCGGCTGCCAGCCGGGCGGTGAACTGCGCTTCCGTCTCGCCCTCGAGCGCCTGCTGCACATGGTGCGGAGCGGTGAGATGGTGGACGAAAGGGCGCGGCAGATGGAACCCGCCATGCATCATCGGCAGGCCGGTCAGGCTGCCTGATGCGATGGTCACGCCATGATAGGCGCGGCGCCGCGCCAGGATTGTCGTGCGCGTGCCTTCGCCGCGGGCGGCGTGATGATACCAGGCAAGCTTGACGGCAGTGTCGTTCGCCTCCGAGCCCGAGGAGGCGAAGAAGATGCGGCCGAGCCCTTCCGGCAGCACCGCTGCAAGCTCTTCGGCCAGCCGGATCGCAGGCTCATGCGCGCGCCCGGCAAAGCTGTGGGCATAGGGCAGGGCAGCAAGCTGCCGGCGGGCTGCCTCGACGAGGCGGGGCTCGCGATAGCCCAGGCCCACGCACCACAGGCCCGCCATGGCATCGAGATGGCGCACGCCGGCATCGTCCTCGAGCCAGACGCCTTCACCCCCCACGATCACGAACGGGCCCGCCCTGGCATGGGCGGCAAGATTGGTCTGCGGATGGAAGGCGTGGCGAAGATCCGCCTCGCGCAGGCTGGTCGCCATGATCATCTTGCCTTTCCCTCTCCTGCCAGGGCCCTGAGGCCGTCGGCGATGCAGGCGCGGGCGCCTGCGAGCAGCCTTTGCTGCCACACCGGATCGTCCGGCACCATGAGCCGCTGCAGCGCAGCCGCTGCTGCAATCCGCTCCGGATGGTCCGGGCCGAGGCGCGCCCAGGCCCAGTGCTCGCGCCGCTCGGCCAGGAACACCGTCCGGCCATCATGGGTGCCGAACTCCAGACTGAAGCTGCGGATCCGGATGTGCGGATGGGCAGCGGCGATGCCGCCTGTCATCTTGCCCTCCGTTGTCGGCCAGCGGCCGCCATGGGCTTCTCCGCCCGAGGCGAGGAAGTGGATGCGCTGCGGCGAAAAGCTGTTGGCAAGCCACTGGCCCTCGGGGGTGTCGGCGGCGGTGCCGGCGATGACGAGCCAGTCGCCCCACGCGCCCATGCCCGTGTGGCAGTCGATCAGGAGGGCCTCGCGCGCGCCCTGCAGGTGACGGGAAAGGATGGCGGCAAGCGCCAGCGTCTCGGCGGCCGGGCCGTCGCCACCCCAGTAGAGACCGTCCGGCACCTCATACTGGCCCTCGGTCAGGCGGGCCTGCAGCCAGGCTTCGCCATGCCTTTCCAGAAGCGCGCCAGCGCGGGACAGGAAATCAGCCTCGCTTGCCGCCGTCCATTCCTGCGGCACGAGGAACGGGTGAAGCTCCCGATAGACGGGGCGCGAGGGCGGGGCGACGGACCAGTCCCGGAAGTTCCGGTTGAGATCGACATTGCCTGCGTTCTGGCGCCGCAGGTTTGCCATGCCCCAGGGGTTGACGGCATGGACGAAGAGCAGCGCGAAATCCTCCGGCAGTCCGCCATGGGCTGCCAGCAGCGCATCCAGCCCTTGGATGGTGTCGCGCTGGATCGCCGAGCCCGCCAGCCCCTCGTTGCCGTGCGTACCAGAAAGGATCGCCAGCAGCCTGCCGGCCCCTGCAGGCCCGAGCCGGGCCACATCCGTTGCCAGCCCGGGATGGCCGGCCAGCGGATGGCTTTCGAGAGCGAGCCCGGACTGGCGCGCGGCGGCCAGAAAGGCGCGGCGGGCCTCGGCATGGTCGGCGGGCACAAGGGTCATGGGCCGGGGGGCTTTCGGGAGGGCGCTCAACGGCAAGGCGTCATTCGGCAGCCGCGGCCGGCGCCTCCCTCGGCTGGACGTAGAGATCGTTGAAGAACTCGGTCATCACCATGCCCGCGACTTCGGGATTCATGGCATCAAGCATCAGGTTGATGGGGGCCGTGCCCTCGGGCAGGCCGTTGCTCGTGCCGGCCATGGCCATCAGCCGGGCATAGGTTTCGGGCGTGAAGCTTTCGGGCGTGAGGCTGTTGAGCATCGCCTCCAGGTCTTCCGGCAGCCGGGCGGCGTTGTTCATCCGCGCGGCCTCGATCGCCTCCTCAAGGTCGGGCAGGAAATGCGGGACAAGATCGAGGGTCGACTGGTCGATCGAGATCGACAGGTGGATGTTGGCCTTCGATCCCATGTAGCCAAGCTGGGGCTGCACGAACCAGCCCTTCCTGCGCATGATGTCGACAATCGGGAAGACCGAGAAGCCATCGGCCGTAAACGCGATGAGCGAGCTTTCGGGTTCTGCCAGCAGGCGCACATGCGGGTTGGCGCGGATGGCCGCGGCAATCGCGCGCGTTGCCTCAAGCGTCCGTTCGGCAAAGCGTAGATACCCCTCGTCGCCCAGATAGTGCAGGAGCGCCCAGGCAGCGGCAAGCGGGCCGCCCGACTTCGTTGACTGGATGGTCGGGTTGATGACGGAATAGCCGGTCCAGGTTGCAGCGGTGAAGATCTGGTGCCGCCGCAGCTCCTTCGAGCGGTAGAGGATGACCGAGGCGCCCTTGGGCGCGTAGGCATATTTGTGCAGGTCCATCGAGATCGAGGTCACGCCGGGCACCGACAGGTCGAAGTCGGGAACCGGAGCGCCGAGCCGGCGGAAATAGGGCAGGATGAAGCCGCCGATGCAGCCATCGACATGCAGGAGAAGGTTTCGCTCGAGGGCGAGCTGGCCCAGCGCTGCGATCGGGTCGATGACGCCATGCGCATACTGGCAGGCAGAGCCGACAAGGAGGATTGTCTCGGGGCGGATGGCAGCGGCCATGTCGTCAGGGCGGACCTTGAAGGTCTCCGGGTCCACCGGAACCAGGGTCATGTCCATGTCGAAATAGTGCGCGGCCTTCTGGAAGCAGGCGTGCGCCGTCACCGGCAGCACCATGTGCGGTTCGGCAATGCCGCGGACCTGCCTTGCATGGTCGCGCGCGGCCTTGACCGCCAGCAGACAGGATTCGGTGCCGCCGCTCGTGAAATTGCCGACACAGTTCGCATCGCCGCCAAGATGCGCAATCGCCATGGCGACGATCTCGGTCTCGAACTTGAGCAGCGAGGGATAGACGGTGGGATCAAGGGCGTTTTCGGTCAGGAACCGCATATAGGCCGCCTTGGCGACTTCCTCGACATCGCGCCCGCCTTCATAGACATAGGCGAAGGTCTTGCCCTCCCGCCAGGGGAGGTCGGCGGCGCCGGCCCTGTCGAGGAGGGCCAGAACGTCTTCCTTGTCCAGGCCCTTTTGCGGAATCTGCATCGCGACACTCCCTTTCCGCATGTCCGATAGCGTGATGACCGGCGGTCAGCAATTGACTTTCCATCATCCGCGAAGGACGGTTGCCCATGCATTCCGGCGCCTTGCCATCCAGCAGACTGACCGCGCCCGAGGCTGCCTGGTCGCTGACGGAGGCTGCCAACGAGCCTTTCTTCACGCTTGTCCAGCGCTATGTCTTCCCGCCCTTCTTCGTCGGAACGCTGGCTGCGTCTGCAGGCCCGGTCTGGGGGGCTGCGACCTGGGGCTACATGACGGCGGCTGCCGGTGCGATGGTGGCAATCGGCGCCCCCCTGATGGGTGCCGTTGCCGATTCCGGAGGCAGGCGCCGGCCGTTCATGCTGGCCATGGCGGCAACGGCCTTCGTCTCGGCGCTGCTGCTCTGGGCGGCAGCCCCGGGCCAGCCGCTGCTGCTCATCATTCCGGCTGCCGTCATCGCCATGGCCGCCTTCGAGCTTCTCGCGGTTGCCACCAACAGCTTCCTGCCGGTGGTGGCGCGAGGAGAGCGTCTGGGCCTGCTGTCCGGCCTGGCCTTCGGCTTCGGCCAGCTTGCCGGGATCGGGGCCCTTCTCTTTGCCATGGCGCTGTCCGAAACCGGCGTGCCCGCGCTTGCCGCCATTCCCCACCTCGCCGAGAGGCTGGCCGGGCCGATCGCGGCGCTGGCGATGCTGCTGCTCCTGCTGCCTGCCGTCCTCTTCCTGCGGGATCCGCCCGCAGCGTCGAGACCCTATGATCTGGCTGTTGCCGCCGCGGGACTCTGGGCGATGCTGAAGGCAGCCTGGGCTGACCGGACGTTGCGGCTCTTCTTTCTCGGGCGGGCCGTGGGCGGCGATGGCCTCTCCCTCGTCTTTGCCTTTGGCGCCGTGCTTGCCGGCCAGACCTTCGGCTGGAAGGCCGGCACGCTGGCCGGCTTTGGCGTGGCCGTGACGCTGGCATCGGCTGCGGGCGGCTTTGCCGCCGCCCTCTTGGACCGGCGTCTGGGCGCGAGGCGAACCGTCGTCCTTGGCCTGTCAGCCGTTCTCGCCGGTCTTGGCGGCCTTCTTGCCGTGGGCCCCGGGCAGATCCTTGGCGTCGAGACCGGGGTGGCCCTGGGGCGGCCCTTCCAGTCGCCCCAGGAACGGCTGTTCCTGGCCGCTGCCCTGCTGGTGGCGGCAGGCGCGGGGCCGGCGATTGCGGGAATGCGGGCGCTGATGGCAGCGATCGCGCCGCCGGAGCAGGTGTCGGCCTGCTTCGGCCTCTATGCCCTCGTGGGCAAGGCAACCAACTTCGTCGGGCCGCTGATCCTTGGCCTGGTGATCAGCGCCACGGGTTCGCTGCGGCTCGGCCTGGGCACGGCTGCCCTGTTCCTGCTGGCCGGAATTGCCTGCTTCCTCGCCATGCCGAAGCAGCGCTCCCGCCCGGCTTGACACCGCCGCCATTCCGGTCAGTATCCGCTTAACTGACGCGGAGTCATCAAGGCACGAAATCATCGGACTGCGCGCTGAAGCCGGGAGGGCATATGGAACAGGGGTGGCGGCAGGTGGTGGTCTTGCAAGCGCAGCAGGTGGGCGGCGCCCGGCAGCTGGCGGCAGCGCTCTTCTGGGCGTCGGCCTTCCCGGCGCTCGCCCAGCCCGCGCCACCGGAACCGGCGGACATCATCGTGACGGCGCAGAAGCGCGAGCAGTCGCTGCTCGAGGTGCCGGTCTCGCTGTCCATCTTCAATGCCGAGGATCTCGAGCGGCAGCGGATCAACAGCTTTGCGGATCTTGCCGTGCGCACGCCCAATGTCGCCTTTTCCAACCTGGGTGACCGCTCCCAGACCAGGATCGCCATCCGCGGCGTCGGGCCGATCGCCACGGGCGGCACTGCCAACCTGGTGGGCATCTTCATCGACGAGTTCAACATCGCCCCCAATGTCTCGACCCGCACCTCCGACCCGACGCTGTTCGACGCCGAACGGATCGAGATCCTGAAAGGGCCGCAGGGCACCTTCTTCGGGCGCAATGTGGTCGGGGGCGCGGTTTCGATCACCACCATCAAGCCCGATCCGGAGCGGCTGGCCGTGCAGGGGCTCCTGACGGCTGCCAGCTGGAAAAGCTGGGACGTGCGGGGGGCCGTCAACGTGCCGCTCGCCGGCACTGCCGCCATCCGGGTGAACGGCCACTATGACCGCTCGGACGGCTGGCTTGTCAACGAGGGTCCGTTCGGGCGGGGCAATGAGTCGGAGAATTATGGCGGCCGCGCGGCGCTGCGCTGGCAGCCTTCCGCGCGAATCACCATCGACCTTCAGGGATCGATCAGCCAGCAGAACTCCGAGCTGCCGAGCTTCGTTCCAACTGGCTTCACGGCCGTTTCGCTCGATCTGCTCAACGCCTTTCGCGCGGCCGTTCCGGGAACGCCGCGCTTCCCGATCCAGCCCAACGGCGCCTTTCCCGCCAACAGCCGGGTGATGAACACCGACATCGGCCTTCCCGCCAGGAACCGCACCAGCATCGTGACGGGGCGCATCGAGGCAGAAGTTTCCGACCGCATCATCGTCACCAACGTGACCGGCTGGATCAGCAACCGCTTCCGCTCCAGCGGCGAAGGCGACTTCACGCCCAACCCCAGCTTCACCATCCGGCGCGACGAGGACATGACCGCCATTTCGTCGGAAACCCGGATTGCCGGCTCCACCGGCCGGTTCGACTGGTCGGCCGGCGTGCTCGTGGCGCGCGACACCAACGACATCGGCCAGGACAGCGTGCACCTTGCCTCGGATCCGTTCCTGCTGCTCTATGACATCGCCTTCTCGGTGCTGGGCGGACCGGTCTGCCCGCCTGCCATCACCGGGCTGCCGGTGAACATTCCGGGGCCGTGCCCCGGGTTTGCGCCGTTCCGCCTCGGGCGCGACACTTCGGCCGGCTTCTTCGAGAATGTCGCCTTCGGCTTCCGCACCGACAGCGTCGCCGTCTTCGGCAACCTCGCCTGGCGTCCGACCGACACGCTGACGATCGAACTCGGCGGCCGCTACGCGTCCGACCGGCTGCGCGGATCGCGCACCGAAGGCCCGCTGATGGTGGGCCTTGCGCCGCGCCCGTCCGTGCCCACCCAGTCGATCCGCTTCGAGGACTTCTCGCCCCGCGCTGCCGTCGTGTTCCGGCCGACCACCGTCGTCAGCTTCTACGCGGTTGCCTCGCGCGGCTATCGCACTGGCGGCTTCAACCTGAGCCCCGGCGATGACCCGTTCGAAAGCGAGTTGCTGTGGAACTATGAGGTCGGGGCCCGCTATGCCGGGGCTGACGGCCGCTTCCGCGGCAATCTCAGCCTGTTCCAGATGAACTGGGACAACACCCAGGTGCGCGCCCAGGATCCGATCACCCAGCGCCAGCTGATTCTCAATGCCGAGGGTTCGCGCCACCGCGGCCTCGAGCTCGACTTCGCTCTGAACCCCGTGCCCTGGCTCGAGGTCGGCGGTGCCTATGGCTATCTCGATGCCCGCTTCCGCGACTTTGCCAACGCCCGCGATCTCGATGGCAATCCGCTCGATGCCACCGGCTTTCCCGTGCCGCGCGCGCCCGAACACAGCATCTCCGCCTATGGTCAGGCCGGCTTTCCCGTTGCGCCCAATCTGCTGCTGTTCGGCCGGGTCGAGTATCAGTTCATGGACAGCTTCCGCGAGGATGTGTCGCTCAACGATCGCCGGCTCAACCCGTCCTACACCCTTGTGAACCTGCGCGCAGGCCTCGAGGCTGAGCGCTGGTCGCTCACGGTCTTCGTCGAGAATCTGGGCGATGCCCGCTATCGCTATGGCACCAGCAATCTCGAGACCTTCCTGTCCGGCGCCCAGGCCAGCATTGGCCCGACGCGGCGCTTCGGGGCCACGGCGGCCGTCCGCTACTAGCCGTGCGCGGGCGCCGTCCACAGCGCGGTCAGGCCAAGGCCTGCCTCACGCTTCCAGTCGAGTGTCCAGAAGCCTGGCGCGGCAAGGCGCTCCTTCTCGCTGCGGATCGGTGGCACCGGAGTCGCCACCTGCCACAGGCCGAGCAGCATCGCATAGCTCAAGAGCACCCGGCGCGTGGCATCGGGTTCGGCAAGCCCCAGTCTTGGCGCGAGAAACTGGCCGAGGGTCCGGATCAGATCGGCCGTTGTCGCCTTGAAGCGGTCCGCCTCGACCGGCCCGGCATTGGGCTCGATCAGGGTGGCGTTGTAGGTGGAAAGCGGAATGAGCATCGGGTCCACCCCGGCGCTGTCGATGATCGCCCGGGCGACGGCTGCGCCATCGAGCGCGGGCCTGTCGGCAAGAACGTCCAGGATCGCTGCCACCCATCGCTCGAAACAGCCGTTCAGCAGCTCCAGCCAGAGCGCCTCCCGGCCGCGGAAATAGAGGTAGAGCGTTCCCTTGGCGAGACCGGCGCGCTCGGCCACTTCGGACATGGCGGGAAGCCGACCGCTTGCCGTGAACAGCGCAGCTGCCGAATCGAGGATGTGGCGCTCCCGCGCTTCCTTCTGCCAGTCCTGGCGCGCGCGCTTCAGCGGTGCCATGCCAACTCCGTTTCGACCATGGCCATGCGTTACCGCCGGAGGAGCCATCATGCAAAACCCTGTGCGAACAGCCCTCGGCCTGGTGCTGGGCGTACTGCTGGCAAGTGCGGCACCGGCCTGCGCCTTCGATCGCAAGGCGGCCATCGCCCGCGCGTCTGCCTATGACGGCATCATCGGGCGCGACGCCTGGGGCGTGCCGCGCGTGCATGGCACCCGCGATGCCGATGCTGCGTTTGCGCTGGGCTACGCGCTTGCAGAGGATGATTTCGCCCTCGTGCAGGAAGCGATGGCAGCGGGAAACGCGCACCGGCTTGCTGCCCGCTCGCAGTCCGAAGCGCGCATCTCCTATCTGATCCAGCTGTTCCGTGTGCCGGAGCTTGCCGACGAGGCGTGGGAGAGGATGCTCTCGCCTGGCCTCAAGGCCTATCTCGACGGCTATGCCGACGGCATCAATCTCTATGCGGCCCGCCACCCGAAGGAGATCAGCCGGCCGGGCCTCTTTCCGCTCACCGGCAAGGACATTGTCCGCAACGCCATCTTCCAGTCGCCGCTCTTCTACGGCATGTCGGGCACGCTCAGCCGGCTGGTGGCGCCCGAGCGCCAGCGCTCGCTCGAGGCAGGCCAGGGCCTCCAGGTCCGTCGTCCGGACCGCCTGCAGCAGGCCGGGTTTCTCCTGCGAGGCGACGCTGCTGGCGAGCCTGGATCCAACGCCTTTGCCGTCGCTCCGTCACGGTCTGCCGACGGCGCGACGCGCCTCATCGTCAACTCGCACCAGCCGCTCGAGGGCCCGCTTGCCTGGCTCGAGGCGTCCGTCTCGTCGGAGGAAGGGCTCGAGTTCACCGGCGGCCTCTTTCCCGGTTCGCCGATTCTCCTGGTTGGCGCCAATCCCGACATGGCCTGGGCTGCAACCGTCAACCGGCCCGACCTGATCGACACCTTCAGGCTCCTGGTCGATCCCGCCCGGCCGGGGATGTACCGGCTCGACGGCGCATGGCTTCCCTTCGAGAATGGCCGTGCGTGGATGCGCGTGCGGCTCGGCCCGCTCGTCGTCCGCGTGAGCCGCCGCACCCGCTGGTCGGCCCATGGGCCGGTGCTCGATACGCCGGACGGCCCGGTGGCGATCCGCTGGGCGACCATGGCGGAGCCCCGCGGCATCGAAACACAGTACCGGCTGATGCGGGCCCGATCCGTGGCCGAGGCGCGGGCGATCCTTGCCGAGAACCACATGGGCTCCACCTACCGGATCCATGCCGACCGGCATGGGGCGATTGCCCGCTACTATGTGGCCCGCATGCCCAGGCGCATCGACGGCCCCGACTGGCGCGGCATGCTGCCGGGCGATCGCTCGGACCTCATCTGGCAGGAGTTCGAGCCCTTCGAGGCGCTGCCGCACCTCGAGAACCCGCCCGAGGGCTGGCTGACCGAGGCCAATTCCAGCCCGTTTCACCAGATGGGCTCAGCCAGCGATCCCGATCCGGAGGCCTTTCCCCGGCGGTTCGGAATCGAGACCGATCTCACCAACCGCGCACGGCGCGCAACCGAGCTGATGCGCGGCGCCAACCGGCTCGACCGCGAGGCGCTCTGGGCCATCAAGATGGACGATCGCTTCCACCCGGATTCCCTTGCGGCCACCCTTCATCGCCAGCTGCTGGCCGCCGACTGGGCCGCGGACCCCACCTATGCGGAAGCGGTCGCACTGCTTCGCGCCTGGGATCTCGGCCTTGCGCCCGACAATCGCGCAGCAGCGCTTGCCATGCTGACGTTCCAGCCCATCGGCGCGGCCCTGTTCCAGCGCCAGACGCCGCCCGACCTGCGCACGAGCTTCGAGGCGGCGATCGCAACGCTTCGGACCCATCATGGGGCGCTTGCCGTGCCCTGGTCGCAGGTCAACCGGCTGCACCGCTCCGGCGTGGACCGGCCGCAGCTCGGCGGCCCGGACGTGCTGCGCGCTGCAAGCTCCGCGCTCGATCCGGCAACCGGCACCTTGCGGACGGTTGTCGGCGACGGGCTCATCATTCTCGTCGAATGGGATCGCGACGGCCGCCAGACGGTTTCCACCCTCTCGCCGTTCGGAGCTTCCGGCCGGCCGGAAAGCCCGCACCACACCGACCAGATGGACCGCTTCGTGAGCGGGCGGCTCGACCAGATGCGCACCGTGCCGATGGACCGCGCCGCGCGCGAAGCCGGCCTTGTCCGCCGCTATCGCCCGCAGGACAGGCCCTGACCTGCCGGCCGGCCGCCCGCTTGCACCGGCCGGGGGCTGCGGTCTGGCCCTCCCGGGGATGGGCCGCGTGGCTGCGGCCTTGCGCTTGGGTCTTGGTGCGCTAACATGGAGGTCTCGAAAGGACGCCCATGACCAAGTCGAACGGTGGCGACGCGAAGTCCACCCTCTACTGCTCCTTCTGCGGCAAGAGCCAGCACGAGGTGAAGAAGCTGATCGCGGGACCCACCGTGTTCATCTGCGACGAGTGCGTCGAGCTGTGCAACGACATCATCCGCGAGGAGTCGAAGTCGGCGCTGGTGAAGACCCGCGACGGCGTGCCGACGCCGCGGGAAATCTGCAATGTGCTCGATGACTATGTGATCGGCCAGAGCATGGCCAAGCGCGTGCTGTCGGTGGCCGTCCACAACCATTACAAGCGGCTCGCCCATGGCGCCAAGGGTGCCGAAGTCGAGCTGGCGAAGTCGAACATCCTGCTCGTCGGGCCAACCGGCTGCGGCAAGACGCTGCTGGCGCAGACACTGGCGCGAATCCTTGATGTGCCCTTCACCATGGCGGATGCGACCACGCTGACGGAGGCCGGCTATGTCGGAGAGGATGTGGAGAACATCATCCTGAAGCTGCTTCAGGCATCCGAGTACAATGTCGAACGCGCCCAGCGCGGCATCGTCTACATTGATGAGATCGACAAGATTTCCCGCAAGTCCGACAATCCCTCGATCACCCGCGACGTCTCCGGCGAGGGCGTGCAGCAGGCGCTGCTCAAGATCATGGAGGGGACGACGGCAAGCGTGCCGCCACAGGGCGGGCGCAAGCATCCCCAGCAGGAATTCCTGCAGGTGGACACGACCAACATCCTCTTCATCTGCGGCGGCGCCTTTGCCGGCCTCGACCGGATCATCTCCGACCGGCTGCAGGGGAAATCCATCGGCTTTGGCGCGCATGTGGCAGCCCCCGACGAGCGGCGGGTGGGCGAGACCCTGCGCTTCTGCGAGCCGGAGGATCTGCTGCGCTTTGGCCTCATTCCCGAATTCGTCGGCCGCCTGCCGGTGATTGCAACGCTGGAAGACCTGGACGAGGCTGCCCTCGTCAAGATCCTGACTGAGCCCAAGAATGCGCTCTGCAAGCAATATGCGCGGCTCTTCGACATGGAAGGGGTGCGGCTGCGCTTCACCGATGACGCGCTTTCCGCGATCGCGCAGAAGGCGATCGAGCGGAAGACGGGTGCGCGCGGCCTGCGCTCGATCATGGAGGGCATCCTGCTCGACACCATGTTCGAGCTGCCGGGCCTGGAAAGCGTCGAGGAAATCGTGGTCGACGGCGATGTCGTTGCCGGACGCAAGGCGCCGATTCAGGTGCTCAGGACGGAGAAGGCCGCCTAGAATTCGATCCGGACCGTCCGGAACGCAGCAAGGCCGGCCTCGCGTTCGGCTGCCCGTTGCTGCGGGCCGGCGGGATCCGCGGTCACTTCGGTGGTGACACCGGAAAGCTGGAGCTGTTCGGCCACGGCCTCGGCGCGTTCGATGGCAAGGGCCACAGGCTCGTTGCTGGCCGCAAGGCCGACGACCCGCGCCGTGGTGCGCTGCCAGCGGGCCAGCGCCCACCCGATGGCATCGACTTCGGCACGCTGCTCCGGCTGGAGGCTGGCCTCGCCCTCGCGAAACCGGATTGCCGGCAGTTCGGCGCCCGGCGGCGGGACGAGAAGCACGGTCCACTCCGGGTAGCGGGCGGAGATCCGGGCCTCCATGGCGCGCAGCTGCGACAGGCTTTCGGGGCTCTGCGGGGGCAGCCGGACGAGCGCGCGGCGGGTGTCGCGATCGAGGGTGACGGCGGAGGCCTCGACACCGGCAAGGAGGGCCAGCTGGTCGCGCAGGCCGGCGGATGCCATATCGAGCGCGCGTGAGGCGGGATTCTCGATCGGGCGCTCCCGGATCATCCGCTGCACATCCTGGTCGAGGACGACCTGGTGCAGGTTGAGGCTGACAGGCCGGCCGAGCTGCTCGCGCAGCCGTTCCTCCACCCTGGCACCAGCCTCGGCCTGGAACTGGGGCGTGAGCACGACGGTCCGGAACACCGGGGGGGCAGCAGCGAAATCCGGTTCAAGCGCATCGATCTTGGCCTCGCGGCCGAATTCGGCTGCAAGCGCTTCGCGCACGGTGCGGATGGTGAGCGTTTCCCAGGCGATCTGGCGCAAGGAGAAACCGAGCGGGACAGCAAGCGCGACGAACACGCCGAAGATGGCCCAGCCCTGCCAGCGGCTCTGT
>JBDNCK010000118.1:0-5970 GCA_046719675.1 Sphingomonadaceae bacterium
GGCCGCAAGCTTCAGCCCGGCGAAGATCTGCTGCTTCAGCCCCTCATTCTCGGTCGCTGCCTCGATGACGATGTCCGCGTCCGCCAGCAGGGCTGTGTCGCCGGCTGGCGTGATGCGGGCAAGCAGCGCTTCGGCCGCGGTCTTCTCCAGGCTGCCCTTAGCGACCTGCCGCTCGAGCAGCCCCGCAATCCCCGCCTTGCCCTTTTCGGCCCGGTCGAGGGCGATGTCGGTCATCACCACCTGGTAGCCGCTTGCAGCTGCCACCTGTGCGATGCCGGCCCCCATCAGGCCGGAGCCAATGACCCCCACCTTCATGTCGCGTCCTTCCGAGATCAGTGGCCCTTGCGGTTCGTGCGCTTGCCCACATCGCGCTCGAAGGCGCGCATCAGCTTGTCTGCGGCGCCCGCGGCTGCCGCATCCACGGTGTCGGCCTCGTGGGTGACGACGATCGGATCGCGCCCGCGCGGCCGGCCCTCGAGCCGTGCGCGCTTGCTTGCCGGCCCGTGGCGGGTGGTGCCGTCCAGGTCGGAAAGATGCAGTTCGACGCGCGTCAGGTCTCCGGCAATGCGCTCCAGCCTGCGGCGCAAGCTGGTCTCGATGCGGGCCCGCACGTCATCATCTCCGGTGATCGCATTCGAACTGTTGAACTGGAAATCCACGTCGCTTGTCCTTCTTGTTCTTCTGTCTGACGCGGCCGTCCTATCCGCCGCGCCTGCAGGCAGCAAGCTCAGGGCGTGTCGAACAGCCGGTTGAGCCAGGCCGCGAGCCTCAGCCCTCCCTTGGCCAGCTGCTCGTCGAGCGTGCGACGGTGCTGGAACACATAGTCCCAGCGCAGGTCGGGATTGTCCGGGTAAAGCGCGGTCCGGATGGCAACGGCATCATCCACCCACTGCTCGGGATCGGGGTCGGACCAGGAGCGCAGCTGCTCGGGCGTCAGCCGCCGCTGGAAACGGGCCGTCCATTCGCTGAAGGAAAGCTTCTCATGGTCGATGAGATCGCTGTCCCACACCGCGTGGAGGTTGGTCGGGCGCCCGAAGAAGCTGACCTTCACGTCATTGCCACCACGGTCTCCGGGCCGGCCGACATGGAGCGGCTGCGCGAGATCGCCCACGATGTGGATGGCAAAGCGCAGGGCCAGCTGCCGGTCCTCAAGGCTTGCGTCGGCCTTGCGGATGGTCTGGGAAAAGCGCTGGAGGGCCGACAGCGCATCGCCCTCCGGCGGCGCGCCGACATCGCGCCACCGCTTGCCGTCGGGCACCGTCACATAATGCCAGGGGCTTGCCGTCACCCGCCAGAAGAGACCCGGTGCCGAGCGCATCTCGTCGGGCCAGGTCGAGGCTTCCTCGAGACTTTCCGTGCCGAGAATCTCGAGGAGGCCGGCGCGCGCGCGGGGCGAGAGATACTGGTCCGCAAGCGCCCCGGTGATGCGGTGACCGGTCGGGCCCCAGGCATGGGCAGGCGCTGCCGCCAGCAGCATCAGGCCGAGCAGGAACCGCATCGCCCCTGTCTGCCCGCGCCCGGTGACGAAGCCGTGACGGTTCAGAGCTTTTCGGTCAGCTCCGGCACCAGCTGGAACAGGTCGCCCACCAGTCCGAAATCCGCGACCTGGAAGATCGGCGCTTCCTCGTCCTTGTTGATGGCAACGATGGTCTTGGAATCCTTCATGCCCGCCAGATGCTGGATCGCACCGGAGATCCCGACGGCCACATAAAGCTCGGGCGCGACGATCTTGCCCGTCTGCCCCACCTGATAGTCGTTGGGCACATAGCCGGCATCGACGGCCGCACGCGATGCCCCCACGGCTGCGCCCAGCTTGTCGGCCAGCGGATCGATGTAGGTGTGGAAATTCTCGCTCGAGTTGAGCGCGCGGCCGCCCGAGACGATGATCTTGGCCGAGGTCAGCTCCGGCCGCTCGGAGGCCGTCAGCTCGGCGCCCCGGAAGATGGAAAGCCCGGCATCGCCTGGCCCGGCGATTTCCTCGATCGCAGCCGACCCGCCTTCCGCCTTCGCCTTGGGAAAGGCGGTGCCGCGCACGGTGATGACCTTCTTTGCATCCGCCGTCTTCACGGTCGCGATGGCATTCCCGGCATAGATGGGGCGCGTGAAGGTGTCTGCGCCTTCGACCGAAAGAATGTCCGACAGCTGCGCGACATCGAGCATCGCTGCCACGCGCGGGGCGATGTTCTTGCCGCGCGAAGTGGCGGGCGCGACGAAGGCATCATGGTCTGCCATCAGCCCGGCAACCAGCGGTGCGACATTCTCGGCCAGCGCATGGGCATAGGCCGGGTCGGACGCGCAGAACACCTTCGCCACGCCCTCCAGCCTTGCGGCTGCCTCCGCCACCGGCCGGCAGCCATCGCCTGCCACCAGCACATGCACCTCGCCGCCGGCATGGCCAGCCAGCTGGGCAGCAGCCGTCACGGCTGCCAGCGTCGCATCCTTCAGATGCTGGTTGTCATGTTCGGCCAACACCAGAATGCTCATGCCAGCGCTCCTGCTTCCTTCAGCTTCTCGATCAGTTCGTCGACCGTCTTCACCTTGATCCCGGCGCTCCGCTTCGGCGGCTCCGTCACCTTGAGCGTCGTCAGGCGCGGCGCCAAATCCACGCCATAATCGGCAGCCGTCTTCATCGCGATCGGCTTCGACTTCGCCTTCATGATGTTGGGAAGGCTGGCGTAGCGCGGCTCGTTCAGGCGCAGGTCCGTGGTGACGACGGCCGGGAGCTTCAGCTCGACCGTCTCGAGACCGCCGTCCACCTCGCGCGTGACGGCGACATGCCCGTCGCCCGGCTCGACCTTGCTGGCAAAGGTGCCCTGCGGCCAGCCCAGAAGCGCTGCCAGCATCTGCCCGGTCTGGTTGGCATCATCGTCGATGGCCTGCTTGCCGAGGATGACGAGGCCCGGCTGTTCCTCCTCCACGATCCTGGCCAGCACCTTGGCAACGCCCAAGCTTTCCGTGGGCGCATCCGTCTGGACGAGAATGCCGCGATCCGCGCCCATGGCAAGGGCGGTGCGGATCGTTTCCTGGCACTGCTGAACACCCACCGAGACAACCACGATCTCGCTTGCCGTGCCCTTCTCCTTGAGCCGCACCGCCTCCTCGACGGCGATCTCGTCGAAGGGGTTCATGCTCATCTTGACGTTGGCGAGTTCCACGCCCGTCTGGTCCGACTTCACGCGGACCTTCACATTATAGTCGACCACCCGCTTCACGGGCACCAAGATCTTCATGGGGCAGCACTCCTCACGCTCGCCTTTGCGCGTCCGAGCCCATGCGGCAAGGGGGATTGCGAAGTCAACGAAACCGCTGCCGCATGGGAGATGCTCAGCTGTTGCCGATCACCCGGTCGACGGCCTCGGTTGCCGCATCGGCGAAGGGCTCGAGCACGACATCCGCCCCAGCGCTCAGCAGCCGCTCGACATCCCCGTGCCGCACGGCGGTCACGGCAATGCGCCCGTCAAACCCGGCCTGCCGCAGGGCCTGGATGAGGACTTCGCGCTCGTCGGCATGGGAGACGCCGGCAGAGGCCGGCTCGCGGATCGTGGAGACCACATGCCGGACGCCCGACAGCGGCAGGTGCGCCAGGAACTCCGGGTCGGACACGTCGCCATAGAGGGCCTCGCCGCCCTGGGTGCGCCAGGCGGCAAGCGCATCCGGGCTGAAGTCCACGCCGAGCACGCTCAACCCGCGCTCGGCCAGCCGGCGGCCGATGGCCGAACCGTAGCGGCCAAGGCCGAGCAGAAGCACATCATGCCCGTCATGGCGCACGCCGGTGCCTTCCCGATCCTCGCGCGGGGCTGGCCGTTCGAAGACCCGGAGAAGCGGCTCCGCGCGCTCCCACAGCTCATGCGACCAGGTGATCATGTAGGTGGAAATGGCGATGGTGATGAGCCCGACCATCGTCACCAGCCCGAGCGCGGCGTCCGTCACATGCCCGATCGCCACGCCCAGCCCCATGAAGATGAGCGAGAATTCGCTGATCTGCGCAACCGTCAGGCCGGCGAGAAAGCCGGTCCGGCGCCGGTAGCCCAGCGCCACCATGATGATGATGACGATGAGCGGATTGCCGATCAGCACGAACAGCGACAGCACGAGCGCCGGCACCCATTGATCGCCGAGATTGCCGAGATCGAGCTGGCTTCCCAGTGCGATGAAGAAGAAGAGCAGGAGAAAGTCGCGCAAGGGGGCCAGCCGTGCGGCGATCGCGTCGCGCCAGGGCGTGGAAGCGAGTGCCACGCCAGCAAGCAGGCCCCCAAGCTCCTTTCCGAAGCCGAAGGTCTCGCCAAGGGCTGCCAGCACCGCGGCAAGCGCAATGGCAAAGCCGAGCAGCAGCTCCGGCGTGCGGGCAAGCCGGCGGGTCAGCGGATCGGCAAGATAGCGGATGAAGAGGACGACGACGCCCAGCACCAGCAGGCCCGAGGCCAGCACCCGGAGGACGTCACCGGTCCCCGCATCGGCCTGGACGCCGACGCCGACTGCCGAGAGCACGATCATCGCGATCACGACCACGATATCCTGCACGATGAGGAAGCCGAGCGCGATGCGGCCGTGCAGGCTGTCGATCTCGCGCTTGTCGGACAACAGCTTCACGATGATGATCGTCGAGGAAAAGGTGAGCGCAACGGCGACATAGACGCTCGTCAGGGTGTCGAGCCCGAGTGCGAGGCACAGGAGGAAGCCGAATCCGGCGGTGAAGGCCACCTGCCCGAGGCCCGTCGCCAGCGCGACGGCGCCGAGCTGCCGCACCAGCTTCACGTCGAGCTTCACGCCCACCAGGAACAGCAGGATGGCAATTCCCAGTTGCGCAAGAAGGCCGATCTGGTCGGTGGAGCGGGCAATGCCGAGAACGGACGGGCCGGCGAGGATGCCAACGGCGATGAAGCTGACGATGAGCGGCTGGCGGGCAAGGCTGCCGACGAAGCCGACGGCGGCCGCCAGCACGAGGAGGGCTGCGATTTCGTTGAACAGCGATTGCGTTACCCAGTCGAGCAGCAGACGTCTCCCTTCCGGCCGGTGTTCCTGTGGCAGCCTCTGCCGGCTGCGCAAGGCCCCGGCCCGGCAGAAGCGGTGGACACGAACGGCGCCAGGGCGGAAAGATGGGCCGCAAAGGAGATGGTCCCATGCAGCTCATCATGGTCGGGATGGACTTCTCGCCGCAGGCCGATCGCGCGCTGCGCCGCGCCACGCTGCTCGCCCGCGCAACGGGCGCGCGACTTTGCCTCGTTCACGCCTGCGACCGGGAAGAGCCGCAGCCGCCGGCAACGCTGAGCGAAGCCAAGGAGCGCCTGGCCGGGATGGCGCGGGCGCTCGATGCCGAGGGGCTGGACGCGGACACGGCCTGTCTTGCCGGCAGCCCGGAGGCCGCACTTCCGCCGGCAGCGCTGGCGCATGGCGCGGACCTGCTCGTGCTGGGGCCGCACCGGCAACAGCCCCTCAAGGACCTGTTCGTCTCGGCGACGGCCGGGCGGATCCTGCGCCGGAGCGAAGTTCCGGTGCTCCTGTCCCTTGGGGTTCCGGCCGGGCCATGGCAGCGGATCCTCGTTGCCAGCGACCTTTCGGACTCCTCGGCGCATGCGCTTGCGCTCGTCGGGCGGGAGGCGGCGCTGCACAGTGGGGAGCTTCGCCTGTTCCACGCCTTCGAGCCCTTGCCGCACGGCTTCATGACGACGTCGGGGATGACCGTGCAGGAGCGCCAGGACGAAATCGCCGCACTCCGCCGCAAGGCCGAGAAAGGGCTTGCCGCGCAGGCAGAAGCTGCCGGGCTGGGCGCCGCTGAGCGGCAGGTGCAACCCCTGCTGCATGGCCCGGCGGAATCGATCCTGCAGGCTGCCGCCGACATGCGCGCCGATCTCGTCGTGGTGGGCACGCGCGGGGCCTCAGGCCTCGAGCGCTTCATCCTTGGAAGCGTGGCGGATGCCGTCCTGCGCCAGGCGTCCATGGATGTGCTGGCAGTGCCGCCCGGCGCGACGA
>JBDNCK010000119.1:0-5965 GCA_046719675.1 Sphingomonadaceae bacterium
CTTGCCAACGCGCTTGCCGCCGCCACCGGCACCCGGGCGCGCAACCTGCCCCTGGCCGAGGCCTTCGCCTGACGTGAACCGACCCCCCGACCATCCCCTGGTGCCCCATGGGCGCGTGGGCGTCCTCTTCATCAACCTCGGATCGCCGGATGCGCCGACTCCGGCGGCCGTCCGGCCCTATCTCCGGCAGTTCCTCTCCGACCCGCGGGTGGTCGAGCTGCCGCCGCTCATCTGGAAGCCGCTGCTCAATGCCTTCGTGCTGCAGACGCGCCCGCAGAAGACGGCCGAGGCCTATGCCGCCATCTGGGACCGTGATGCCAACGACAGCCCGCTGCGCGCGATCACCCGGGCCCAGACCAGGGCGGTGGCGGAGTGGCTGGAAGGCCGCGCCCTTGTCGATTTTGCCATGCGCTACGGCGAACCATCGATTCCGGCGCGGCTCAAGGCACTGCGGGAGGCCGGCTGCGACCGGCTGCTGCTCGCCCCGCTCTACCCGCAATATTCCTCCGCCACCACCGGGACGGCGCTCGAGGAAGTGTTTCGCGTGCTGTGTGCGGAACGCTGGATGCCGGCGATCCGGACGCTTCCGCCCTATCACGACCATCCGGCCCATATTGCAGCCCTTGCCCGCTCCACCCGGGCGATGCTCGAGGCCCTGCCCTTCGAGCCGCAGCGGCTCGTCATGAGCTTTCACGGCATGCCGGTTGCAACCCTTGCCAAGGGCGACCCCTATCATTGCCAGTGCCGCAAGACGGCGCGTCTCTTGGGCGAGGCGCTGGGAATGAGCGACCGCGTGGAGGTCACCTTCCAGTCGCGTTTCGGGCCGGCGGAGTGGCTGCAGCCCTATACCGAGCCCCGGCTTCTGGAACTTGCGAAGGAGGGGGTCCAGCGGGTTGCCATCCTGTGCCCCGGCTTCTCGGCCGATTGCCTCGAGACGCTCGAGGAGATTGCCATCGAGGCGCGCGACGCGTTCCTGGCTGCCGGCGGCACCGACTATGCCTATCTGCCCTGCCTCAACGCCAGCGTCGAGGGCATCGCGATGCTGGAAGCGCTGCTGGCGCAGGAGCTTTCGGGCTGGGTGGAACTTGAAGGGGTGCTGGCGCCCGTCTAGGACATCCCCCGGGAGAACCGAGGGAGGACGGGAATGGCGCGGGTAGCAGTGGTGACGGGAGGCACGCGGGGCATTGGCGAGGCGATCTGCCTCGCGCTCCAGCAGGACGGCCTCGATGTCGTTGCCAACTATGTCGGGAGCGAGGAGCGGGCGCAGGCCTTCACGGCGAAGACGGGCATTCCGGCCTACAGGTGGAACGTCGCCGACCACCAGGCCTGCCTCGACGGCGTGGCGATGATCGAGGCGAAGCACGGGCCCGTCGAGGTGCTGGTGAACAATGCCGGGATCACGCGCGACGCGACGCTTCTCAAGATGACCTTCGAGATGTGGAAGGAGGTCATCGACGTGAACCTTGGCGGCTGCTTCAACATGGCAAAGGCCGTGTTCGCCGGCATGCGCGAGCGGCAATGGGGGCGGATCGTCAACATCGGGTCCATCAACGGCCAGGCCGGGCAGATCGGACAGGTGAACTATGCGGCTGCCAAGTCGGGCATCCATGGCTTCACCAAGGCGCTTGCCCAGGAAGGCGCGCGCTTTGGCGTGACGGTGAACGCGGTCGCGCCCGGTTATATCGACACCGACATGGTGGCAGCAGTACCCGCCAATGTGCTCGAGAAGATCGTGGCGAAGATTCCAGCCGGTCGCCTGGGCCATGCCCATGAAATCGCCCGCGGCGTGGCCTTCCTGTGCGGCGAGGATGCCGGCTTCATCACCGGCTCCACGCTCAGCATCAACGGCGGCCAGCACATGTACTGAGCCGCGCGGCCGGCTGCAGCGCAGGCACACCGCCGCATGACCGGCCGCCATCTCGAGAAGCGCAGCGTCACCATCCAGGGCCACCGGACGTCGATTGCCCTCGAACCCGAGTTCTGGGCGGTGCTCGATGCGGAAGCGGCGCGCCGCGGGACCAGCCTTGCAGCGCTCGTCACCGCGCTCGACGAGGCGCGCGATCGCCCGCTTGCAAGCGCGCTGCGCGTCTTCTGCCTTACAGAAGCGAGAGCCCGATGAGAAGGCGCGTGTCGAGCATGCAGCCGCGCGCGCGGGCTGCGGCCATGAAGGCCGGAAGCTCGGCGACCGGCACGACATGCGGCGTGATGCCCTCGCCCTCCTCGCCGCCGCCCGGGCCCACGCGGGTGAGCCCGGTCGCGCGGTAGAAGTGGAAGATCTCGCCGATCATCCCCGGCGAGGAGGCAAACGCGCCGAAATGCTCCCAGCGTTCGGCCTGGAACCCGGTCTCCTCCTCCAGTTCCCGTCTTGCCGAAACAAGCGGGTCCTCGCCGGCTGCCTGGTCGCCGACGAGGCCTGCCGGAAGCTCGATGCAGGGCATCCCCAGAGGCGCCCGGAACTGCTCGACGAGCACGATCTCGCGGTCATCGGTGAGGGCGAGGATGACGGCTGCTGCAATACCGTTCACCCGCTTCACATATTCCCACTGGCCCGACGATCCCCAGGGTGCCACATGCATCTCGAGGAATTTGCCCCTCCAGACACAGCGCCCGGCCATGGTCATTCGGCCGCCTCGGCAAGCGGTGCCGCTGCTGCCGGCGTTGCCGCGAATTCCGAGCCGGCGCGCATCAGCTGGCGTCCGATCGCATATTTGTGGACTTCCGTCGGCCCGTCATAGAGGCGGAAGCCGCGCATGTCGCGGTAGATCATCTCGACGACGGTCTCGTCCGTCGTGCCAATGCCGCCCAGCACCTGGACGCAGCGGTCGGCCACCCGGAACAGGCGCTCGGAAATCTCGGCCTTGGCAATCGAGCTTTCGTGGCGGGCCTTTTCGCCGCGGTCCATCCGCCAGGCGGTTTCCCAGATCAGCAGGCGTGCGACCTTCAGGTCGATCTCGTTCTCGGCGAGCAGGAAGGAGACCCCCTGATGCTCGCCGATGGGCCTGCCGAAGGCCGTGCGGGTGCGGGCATGGTCGATCGCGATCGTCTGCGCGCGCGAGGCGGCCCCCAGCCAGCGCATGCAGTGCGTCATCCGCGCGGGTGCCAGCCGCATCTGGGCGTAGCGGAAGGCCTGGCCCACCTCGCCGAGCACGGCCTCGGGCGGCAGCTCGAGACCTTCGAGGCGCACCACGGCATGGCCTTCGACATAGTTGCGGTCCATCGAGTTCATGCGCCGCTCGATGTGGATGCCCGGCGTGCCGCCCTCGCACAGGAAGAGGGTCGGGCCTGAGGGCCCGTGCGGATTGTCCGCCACGCGCGCCATGATGATCCAGGTTTTCGCGCCTTCCGCGCCGGTGATCAGCCATTTCAGCCCCGAGATATGGTAGCGTGATCCGTCGAACAGGGCCTGCGTCTTCAGCTGGCCGGGATCGGAGCCGGCGCCGTCGGGCTCGGTCATGGCAAAGCAGGAGCGCTGCTCGCCGCGGATCATGGGAAGGAGGAAGCGCTCGGCCTGGTCCTCGCGGGCGATGCGGCCGAGCAGGAACATGTTGCCCTCGTCGGGCGCGGCGCAGTTCATCGCAACCGGCCCCAGCGTCGACCAGCCGGCTGCCTCGAACACGAGCGCCTGCTCGAGGTGGGAAAGGCCCATGCCGCCCCACCCGGCCGGCGCCTGGATGGTGAGAAGGCCGGCCGCGCGGGCATGGGCGACCAGCTCGGCGCGCAGGGCGTCGGTCGGGCCATGCGCCGTCAGGCGCGGGTCGCGCTCATAGGGGACGATCACCTCCTGCACGAAGCTGCGCACGCGGGCCGCAAGCTCGGCAAGGGCGGGGGGAACGGCAAAATCGATCATGGGTCTTCTCCGAAACGCGCAACCGCCAGCGCGAGGATCGCCGCGGCCAGCGCAGCGAATCCCGCGTAGCGCGCACCGGCAAGGGCGCCGCGCTGCCACAAGCGATAGAGCTGCATCCAGGCAACCGCCAGCCGCAGGCGGGCAAGCGCCAGATACCAGGCAAGATCGGCCGGCCGGTTGCCGGCCGCTGCGGCATAGGCTGCGACAACCGTGCGGCGATCCGGCCATCCCGGTGCGAGCGAAGGGACGGCCTCGAGCGCATGGACCTCCGGCGGATCGTCCGGCTCCACCCAGTAGGACAGCAGCACGGCGAGATCGAAGGCCGGTGGCCCCTGGGTCGCCATGTCCCAGTCGATGAGCGCGATCGCGCGCCGGGCAGCCGGGTCCAGCAGCAGGTTGTCGAACTTCGGGTCCATGTGGAGGAGGGACGCCGGCGCATCGGGCGGGATCGCATCCTCCAGCATCCGCAGGAGGATCGGCAGCGTGGCCGGCGCTTCGTCGGCGAAGGCGGCCTCGGCCCGCCTTGCCCAGCCGCGCAGCTGGCGCGCGGCAAAGCCGGAGGGCTTGCCGAGATCGGCAAGGCCAACCGAGCCGGGGGCAAGCCGGTGGAGCCCTGCCAGGACCTCCACGAGCGCCGGCAGTATCCAGCCATGGGAGTCTTGGGCAAAGCCCTCGGGAAGCCTGCCGCCAACCGCCGTCCCGGGCCGCCATTCCAGGAGCTGGAAGGGCACGCCGATCACTGCCGGGTCCGGGCAGAAGGCGAGGCATTGCGGTGCCAGCGGGAAATGCGGCGCCAGCGCACGCAGGACCTTCGCCTCGCGCGCCATGTCAGAGGCGCCATGGGCAAGCGGCCCGGGCGGGGGCCGGCGGAAGACCGCAGGCGCGCCATCGAGCATCACCCGGTAGTTGTGGTTGGCAAGCCCGCCGGCGAACTGGCGGGGCGCCTCGCCAAGGTCGAGCCTGTGCCCCTGCGCTTCCAGCCAGCGGGCGACTGCCGTCCAGTCTTCCGGGGCGGGATCGGAGCGGAAGGCCATCGCCTGGCCCCCTGGCAGGGATGGGGCAGCCGAGGCAACCGGCGCCGGCTTGGCGAGTTCGACAGATTGGTGCATATCGCAGGCCACTGCCACCAGCGCTTGAGGTCGCCTTGCGCATTGCCATTGCCTCGGATCATGCCGGGTTTCCGCTGAAGGCCCTTCTGGCCGGTGACCTGCGCGCAGGCGGCCACGCCATCGAGGACCTGGGCGCGCATGATTCGGAGACTTCGGTCGACTATCCGGACTTCGGTCGCGCCTGTGCCGAGCGGGTGGTAGCCGGCGCGGCGGACCTGGGCGTGGTGGTCTGTGGCTCCGGCATCGGCATCTCGATTGCCGCGAACCGGGTGCCGGGTGCGCGTTGCGCGCTTGTGCACGATCATCTGTCCGCCCGGCTCGCGCGCGAACACAATGATGCGAACATGATCGCGCTCGGCGCGCGCCTGACGGGGGTGGAAACCGCGCGCGACGCACTTGCCATCTTTCTTGCCACGCCCTTCCTCGGCGGCCGTCATGCCGCCCGTATCCACAAGCTGGGATGAGACCATGAGCACCAAGCCTGCCCCTGCCTATGACGGATTCTTCACCGACAGCCTGGCGGCCGCCGATCCGGCGGTTGCGGCGGCCGTGCGCGGGGAACTCGCCCGGCAGCAGGACCAGATCGAACTCATCGCCTCGGAAAACATCGTCAGCCGCGCCGTGCTCGAGGCGCAGGGGTCCGTCTTCACCAACAAATATGCCGAGGGCTACCCGGGCAAGCGCTACTATCAGGGCTGCGCCCATTCGGACGTGGTGGAAAGCCTTGCGATCGACCGCGCCAAGGCCCTGTTCGGCTGTGCCTTTGCCAATGTGCAGCCGCATTCCGGCGCCCAGGCCAATGGTGCAGTGTTTCTGGCCCTGCTGAAGCCCGGCGACACGATCATGGGCCTGTCGCTCGATGCCGGCGGGCACCTGACGCACGGCGCCAGGGCGGCGCAGTCCGGCAAGTGGTTCCGCGCGGTCCATTACGGCGTCCATCCCGAGACGCACCGGCTCGACTATGGCGCGATCGAGGCACTCGCCCTTGCCGAGAAGCCCAAGCTCATCA
>JBDNCK010000120.1:0-5960 GCA_046719675.1 Sphingomonadaceae bacterium
CGGTCGGCCCAGGCGGCCCATGGGCTGGCGGGCGATGAAGGCAGCGCGGGCGGCCTCCGGATCGGGCTGGGCGGCAATGCGCGCCTCGAGCGAAGGCGACTGGACCGTGCCAGGGCAGATGGCGTTCGCGCGGATCCCCTGGCCCACGAAATCGGCTGCAACCGACTTGGTCAGCCCGATCACGGCGGCCTTGGTGGCGCCATAGGCGGCGCGGTTGGGAACGCCGCGGATCGACGAGGCAACCGATGCCATGTTGAGGATGACCCCTGATCCGCGGGCCAGCATGCCAGGCAATGCTGCGCGAATGGTGCGCAGCATCGAGGTGACATTGAGATCAAGGCTGAAGGCCCATTCGCTTTCCTCGAGATCGAGGATGGTGCCATGATGGATGAAGCCGGCGCAGTTGAACAGGATGTCGGGGGCCGCTTCGCTCACCGCCGCCTTCACTGCGGCAGCGTCGGTCACGTCGAGCCCTTGCGTCGTGATTGCTGGCACCTCGCTTGCCAGCGTGGCGAGTGCTGCTGCGTCGATGTCGGTTGCCGTCACCCTTGCCCCTTCGCGCGCGAAGGCAAGGGCCGTTGCCCTGCCGATGCCTGCACCTGCTGCGGTCACGAAGGCAGTCTTGTTCGCAAGTCTTCCCAACCTTCTCTCCTTCAGTCCATGTGAAAGACTTCTTCCATCCGCGCCCACCATTCGCCCTCTTCGGCACTTGCCCATTTCACCTGGCACGGGTCGGTAAGTGCCCACCACCGCTGCGTTTCCGGGTCGGCAGCAACACGGGCCATGTCGGCCTCCCAGTCGTCGCCATGATATTCGAGATAGCCGAAGAGCGTATGGTCCTTGAGGAAGATTGAATAGTTGCCGACATGGGCCGCGCGCAGCGCGGCCAGCACGCCAGGCCAGGGGTCGGCATGGAGCGCGCGATATTCGGCCAGCTTTTCCGGCTTCACGTCGATGACCATGGCGATCCGTCGCATCGGCCTAGACCTCCAGTCCATAAAAGCGGGCGGCGGTTCCGCCCATCACCAGGGCGCGATCGGCTGCGGGCAGCGGCTCGATCAGCGCCTCGGCCGCGGCCAGCCAGCCGGCATAGCTTCCGGCAAGCAGCAGCACGGGCCAGTCGCTGCCCCACATGACCCGCTCCGGCCCGAACAGCTCGAGGATGGCCTCGACGGCCGGGCGCAGGGTCTCGATGGTCCAGCCCGGGCCCGCCTCGGTGACAAGGCCCGACAGCTTGCAGCAGGTCATGCCATCGCTGGCCACTGCTGCCAGATCGCGCTTCCAGGCCCGGAGGTCACCGCCCGCGATATCGGGCTTGGCGCCATGGTCGATCACGATCGCAAGCGCCGGGTGCTGCTGGCGCAGCTCGGCAAGGATCGGCAGGTGGCGGGGGCGGACCAGCGCATCGAAGGTGAGGCCACCTCCGGCCATGGCTGCAAGCGCCGGCTGCACCTCGCGCCGGAGGATCCAGCCGTCGTCGGCGAGATCCTGCAGCATCGGCCGCAGCCCGACGAGCCGGGGCCGGGTTGCAAGCGCAGCGATGACGGAAGAAGCATCTGGTGCAGCGAGATCAGCCCAGCCGACCACGCCCGCCACCCGTGGACTGGCTGCCGCCGTTTCCAGAAGGAAGCAGGTTTCGGCAAGGGTGGGGGCGGCCTGGACCAGCACGGTCCGGCCGATTGCGCCTGCATCGAGTGCCGGCGCCAGATCGGCGAACGCAAAGTCGTTCCACAGCGGGCCGGACTCCGGCGTGAGCCAGCCATAATCGCCGCGGGCGCGTTGCCACACATGATGATGGGAATCGATTCGCACCGTCATGCCGGCACCGGTGCCATGGGGTGCAGCAGGCCATCGGCGCGCAGCGCTTCCCAGAAGGCCGGGGGGATGGGGTGCGCCATCCAGGCCTGATGCTGTGCGACTTCGGCCGCCGAGCGCGCGCCAGCAAGCACCGAGACCACGGCGGGATGGCCGAGCGGAAACTGGAGGGCAGCCGCGCCCAGCGGCACGCCATGACGGTCGGCCTGCTCGCGCAGCCGCCCCACCTTGCGCGCCACATGGGGCGGCACGCGACCATAGTCATAATGGTTGCCGCCGGCGAGCACACCGGAGTTGAACGGCCCGCCAACGATGACGGCAACACCCAGTGCAACAGCCCGCGGCAAGAGCGCATCGAGCGGCTCCTGCTCGAGAAGCGAGTAGCGCCCGGCAAGCAGGATGGCATCGATTGGCTCGGACTCCAGCACCTCGAGACAGACTTCGATCTCGTTGACCCCGATTCCGATGGCATCCGTCAACCCCTCGGCCTTCATCCGGCGCAGTTCGGGAAAGGCGCCCGCGCGCGCTTCGGACATGCGCAGCGTATGGTCGTCGCCGTGGGTCAGCCGCCCGATGTCATGCACGAGAAGAAGGTTCACCCGCGCGACACCGAGCCGGGCGAAGGAGTCCGCCACCTGGCGCCGGACCGCGCCGGCGGAATAGTCGAAGATGGCACGGGCCGGATCGGCGCCGACGAACCCGTCGCGCTCGGCTGCGGGCTCGGCGGGGATGAGGGTGCGTCCGACCTTGGTGGAAAGCCTGACCGGCTCCCCGGCATGGGCGCGCAGGAAGGCGCCAACCCGGCGTTCGGCCAGACCATGGCCATAATAGGGGGCGGTATCGAGCCACAGCGGCCCACCGGCGCGCGCGGTCGCAAGCGTGGCAAGCGCCTCCGAATCGGGGACGGGCGCAAAGAGATTGCCAAGCGCAGCCGTTCCCAGCCCGAGGCGGGGAAGGGACGCGCTGTCCCAGCTTTCTGATCGGTCCTCCCGCACAGTTCCGCCCCTGGCTTGCATTCGGCACATGACAGCCGCGTTGCGTTATGCTTCATTGGTAAAACGCCGCTTCAAACTTACGAAAGCACGAGAGAGAGCCGATGACAACCCGCCATTCCCTTCTGGCCCGCGCGCCCGACCAGGTGGTGATCACCGGCGCCCGCACGGTCGATGTCCGCTTTCCCACCTCGCGCCTGCTCGACGGTTCGGATGCCATGAACCCTGACCCCGACTATTCGGCCGCCTATCTCGTTCTCGACACCAGCGAGCCAGGCCTGGAGGGGCATGGCCTCGCCTTTACCCTGGGGCGGGGAACCGAGCTGGTCGTCGCGGCAATCGAGGCGCTTCTGCCCTTCGTGCGCGGGCGCAGCCTGGACGGGATCGCCGGGGACATGGCGGGGTTCTGGCGGAGCCTTGTCGGCGACAGCCAGATCCGCTGGCTGGGGCCCGAGAAAGGGATTGTGCATCTGGCAACGGCTGCGATCGTGAACGCCGTGTGGGACTGCCTTGCCCGGCGCGCCGGGCTGCCGCTGTGGCGCTATCTGGCGGCCATGGAGTCGGACCAGCTCGTCGCTGCAATCGATTTCCGCCACATCACGGACGTGCTGCCGCCCGAGCATGCGCGTGACCTGCTCGAAGCACGGCGACCGCATCGCGACGCACGGATCGCGCAGCTGATGGCAGACGGTCATGCCGCCTACACGACATCGGCCGGCTGGCTCGGGTATGACGACAGGCGGATCCGCCAGCTTGCCGAACGGGCGGTGGCCGACGGCTGGCAGGCCATCAAGATGAAGGTGGGGGCCAATCTTGCCGATGACATCCGCCGGGCGCGCCTGCTGCGCGAGATCCTCGGGCCCGAACGGCTGCTGATGATCGATGCCAATCAGGTGTGGGAAGTGGATCAGGCGATCGCCTGGGTGCAGGCGCTGGCGCCGTTCGCACCCTACTGGATCGAGGAGCCGGTCAGTCCGGACGATGTGCTGGGCCATGCCCGGGTGCGCGCCGGCGTTGCCCCCCTGCGGGTCGCAACCGGCGAGCACTGCCACAACCGGATCATGTTCAAGCAGTTCCTCCAGGCCGACGCGATCGACGTGGTCCAGATCGATGCCTGCCGGCTGGGGGGCGTGAACGAGGTGCTGGCCGTGCTGCTGATGGCGGCTGCCTTCGATCGGCCCGTCTGTCCGCATGCCGGGGGGGTGGGGCTGTGCGAATATGTGCAGCATCTCGCCTTCTTCGACGCGGCCTGCGTGCGGGCAGGCGACGAGGGCCGCATGATCGAGCATGCAGCGCATCTCCACGAGCATTTCACCGATCCGATCCGGATCGCCGGCGGCCGCTATCTGGCGCCGGAGCAGCCGGGCTTCAGCGTGGCGATGAAGCCGGAGAGTGTCCGCGCCCATGCCTTTCCCGGAGGGGAGGTCTGGTCAGGCTGAGTCCGGGACGGCAATCGTCTGCTGGATCTGCTCGCCCAGCCCCTCGATCCCGAGCCGGATCGTCTGGCCGGGCCGCAGAAAGACGGGCGGGCGCTGGCCGAGCCCGACCCCAGGGGGCGTTCCGGTCGAGATGATGTCCCCGGGCTCGAGCGTCATGAAGCGGCTGATGTAGGCAACCAGCTCCGCAACCCCGAAGACCATGGTGGAGGTGCTGCCGTCCTGGTAGCGATGCCCGTCCACTTCCAGCCAGAGCCGCAGCGCCTGCGGATCGGGCACCGAGTCCGCCGTGACGAGAAAGGGGCCGATGGGGCCGAAATGGTCATGGCTCTTGCCCTTCACCCACTGGCCGCCCCGCTCGAGCTGGTCCTCGCGTTCGGAGACGTCGTGGACCACGCAATAGCCTGCAACATGGGCCAGGGCCTGCGCTGGCGACACGCGGCGCGCGCGGGTTCCGATCACCACGCCAAGCTCGACTTCCCAGTCGGTCTTGGTGCTGCCCGGCGGGATCAGGAGGGGATCGTTCGGCCCGCAGATGGCACTGGTTGCCTTCATGAACAGGACCGGCTCGGTGGGCACCGGAACGCCGGTTTCGGCGGCATGGTCGGCATAGTTGAGGCCAACACAGATGAACTTGGGAACTGGCGCCACACAGGGCCCGAAGCGGAAGTCAGGCGCAAGCTCGGGCAGGGCATTCGGCGCCAGCGCTGCGATTGCGGCAAGGCCTTCGGGGGAAAGCACGCCGCCGCCCACGTCGGCGACATGGCCGGACAGGTCGCGGAAACGGCCCTGGGCATCCACGAGCCCCGGCCGCTCGGCGCCAGGCGGCCCATGCCGGAAGAGTCTCACCGGCTGCCTCCTTCGCTCATGAGTTCAAGGACGCGCACACCCGCCTGCGGCAGCTGCACGATGAGCGTGTCGCCATCGCGGCTGACCGGGCAGGCAGGACCGTCGGGCAGGCGGATGCCGGCCAGCCCGGCCCATCCCGGCAGCCGCACGGCGCCCGCAGCAGCTCCGGGAACGAGGGCGAAGTGGCGCCTGCCGGAGCGGACCGGAAGGAAGCTGGCCCCGGCCATGTCCACGCGTGGCACAAGGTCCGATGGGCGGGTTGCAAAGATGGCGTGGGGATGGGTGCGGACGAAGGCGCCGAGCGCGCGCAGGGGCGCGGCCTGAAGCTCGGGCACCTGGCCGTCTGCCATGGGGCCAAGGTTGATGAGCAGGTTGCCACCGGCGCCCACGATGCGCAGGAACAGGTCGATGAGCGCATCGCCGTCAAGATGATCCCCGGCGGTTTCCGCGGCGTTGAAGCCGAAGCTGTTGCCGATGCCGCGCACCGTCTCCCAGGGGGTGTCGCCAAGTGCGGCGCCGACGGCATATTCGGGCGTGCGGTGGTCGAAGACCGGTGGCAGGTCAGGCGCAAACGCGAATCCGGGCGTCGAGAGGGCGTCGGCCACGGCGCGGTTGAAGGCGGCGCGGGCGGCCGGATCGGCAAGCGCAGCGTGGCTTTCGCCCGGCAGCTGGAAACGGTCATTGATGAGGCCGTCGGGGCGGGCGTTGTAATAGTCGGCAAGAAGCTCCCAGAGATCCTGCGCGTCGGGATAGCCGATGTCGTTCCAGAGGATGTCCGGATCGAGGCGGGCGATGAGCTCGCGCCAGTGGGTGCGCATCATCGCCCGGCCTGCGGGCGAAACGGGGAGGACGGCGCGCATTTCGGCGA
>JBDNCK010000121.1:0-5894 GCA_046719675.1 Sphingomonadaceae bacterium
TGGTGGCGACTGCGGATCGCCTGGCATCGGGCTTCGAGCGCGAGACATGGGAAGGCTACAACAGGGCAAAGGACCGGGACGATTTCCGCCGCGCGCGGATGCTGGTGCGGTTCGAGGAATATGGCGGGGTAGGCGCCAAGGGACCACGGATCCGCGACGAGAAGGACTTCCGCTTCCGCTATCCCCTGAAGCCGCTTTCGCCCGCCGCGCTGATGCCGGTGCCCTGGCGGGCGATGTCGGACGAGGAGGCGACCGCCGAATATCGCGCGCTCTGGGAGCAGCTGGCCGGCCGCGAGGCGGAGAAATCCGGCGTGGGGCTGATCCCCAAGAGCCACAGGAGCCAGTGGCCGCTGTGGCTCGACCATTTCGACACGCTGTGGCTGACGGTGGCGCACGCCATTCCGTCGGCGACGGCATTCGGCGCGCGGCCGGATGTTTCGCTCTACGATCATTCGAAGACGACGGCCGCGCTTGCGGTGGCACTGTGGCGGTATCACCAGGAGCGCGCGGATGACGAGGCGGCGGTGGTGGTGGCACAGCGGGGCCGCAGCGACTGGGACGCCCGCAAATTCCTGCTGGTGCAGGGGGATTTCGCAGGCATCCAGGAGTTTGTGTTCGGCGGGGCGGCGGAGACGCAAAAGAAGGCGGCGCGGCTGCTGCGCGGGCGCTCGGCGCTGGTTTCGCTGCTGACGGAGCTGGCCGCGCTTGCCCTCCTCGACGAACTGGCGCTGCCGCCGACCAGCCTTGTCATCAACGCGGCGGGCAAGTTTCTTCTGGTGGCACCCAACACGGATGGCGCAAGAGACGCGATTGCTAAGGTGCGCCGGCGGCTGGACGGCTGGTTCCTGGAGCAGAGCTTAGGCCTGTTCGGAATTGCGGTGGCCGCAACCGAAGCAGCCCCCGATGATTTTGTGGAGGCCGGCCGATTTTCCAAGGTCCAGCAGCGGCTGTGGGAAGCGCTTGAGGTGGCCAAGCGGCAGCGCTTCGACCTCGCCGGGGAAAGCGCGCCCGATCCGATCCGGGACGCGCAGTTTCCCTTCGAGCCATGCCGGTTTGATGGGCGTCTTCCGGCAGCACCGGGGCTGATGGTGGATGAGCAGTCAGCCCATCCGCTCAGCGCCGCAGCGATCCGGCTCGGGGAGGCGCTTGCCAAGCCCGAGAAGGCGCGCATCCTGGTGTTTGCAGCCGATGGCGCGCCCACCGGGCTCGATGCGCTTCCCGTTGACCTGTTCGGCTATCGGGTTGCCGCGGTCAAAGACGCGGACGCGCAGGGCAATTTCGGGGACTTCGCACGAAGCGGGGCGATGCGCCGCGCTTTTGACATCAGCCTGCCGGCGGGAGACGCCGAGGCCGTCGCTTGGTCTGGCCATGCGCGGCGGGCGATCTCGGCCTTTGTGCCGCTTCACAATCATGATCCGGCGCAGGACGCCCGCTTCGACGGGCTGGAGCCTGCCGACAAGGGCGATCCCAAGACCTTCGAGCATCTGGCGCGCGATGACCGGCAGGTGGTGGACGGCGAAGGTCGGGTCATCGGTGTCGAGGCGCTTGGCGTGCTGAAAGGCGACATCGATGATCTGGGTGCGCTCTTCGCGGCAACGCTGGGCGAGAAGCCAACCTTTGCGCGCTGGGCAGAACTGTCGCGACGGGTGAATGCCTTCTTCACCATCTGGGTGCCGAGCCTGTGTGCGCGCGACCCGACCTTCCGCAACATCTACACCGTCTTTGCCGGCGGCGATGATTTCTTCTTCATCGGGCCGTGGCACACGGTCATCCGCTTTGCAGCGCAGCTTCGCGCGGACTTCAGGCGCTACACCGCCCACGACAGCGAAGCGGACCGGATCCACTTCTCGGCCGGCTATGTGATGGCAAAGCCCGGCTTCCCGGTGCGCCAGCTGGCTGCGGGTGCAGAGGCGGCGCTCGAGCGGGCAAAGGGGCATGGCGGCACGGACGACGCACGCAAGCGCAAGAACCAGTTCGCGCTGTTCGATGTCGTCCTTCCCTGGGAGCAATGGGCACGGGTCGAGACGATTGTCGAGACGTTCGACAGGCGCCTCGGCCCGGTGGTTGCCGATACCGACGCCGACGCGAAAGGCATGGGCGCGGACGGAAAAAATCCCGTGGCAGCGCCGCTTCCCTCCGCCTATCTCTACGATCTGCTCCGTTTTTCCGAAATGGCGCGCAAGAGCGCCGATCCAAGCCGGGCGCGACCGGAACATGCGCTGTGGCGATCGCGGATGTTCTACCAGACGCGCCGGTTCGTGGAGCGCAGGCAGGGCCGTGCCAGCGACGCCGAAGAGCGCCGCCGCCAGGATGAGACGATCCAGGCCATGATCCGCGACTTTGGGGATGAAGGTATCCGGAAGGGCGCTGCCCACTTTCGCGTGGCGCTGTTCCGGCAGATCTACATGAGGAGGGACTGATGCCGCAGCATCGTCACGGGCAGCACAATCGCCCGCCGCAGGGACGCCCGCAGGGCATGCGCGACGCCGGCGGTTCTCCGCCAGCGGATGGCGGGGCCATGCAAGCCCTTGTCCGGAAGATGAACCTGAAGGCGCCAAGCGCCGACCTTTTCGACACGGTTTCGGAGCAGATCTCCCGGATCCTTCGACCGGACGCGGGAAAGAAACAGAACAAGCGAACACAGGTGCGCCGCTTCTACGACGAGCTTCTGCGCTTTCGGGCAGCGCTGCCAGTCGCCCATGCGCCAGCCGATGGAGCGGACGAGGCATTCCAGTCGGCCCTTCCCTTCATTCGCATGCTGAATGCGCGGGCTGTCTATGCTTCGCAGCGCAAGGGTGAAGGTGGCACGCTGGTGACGCCAGACTTCGTCATCTTTTTCCGCCAGCTGGTGCAGCAGATCGAGGACCGCCAGACGCTGGCCAATGCGTGCACCCTGTTCGAAGCCGTCATCGGCTTCATGCCGCCCGACCCGGGCAATTGAGGAGCCCCTCATGAGCAACGGCAATCCCCACGGCCCCCTCATCGCCATCCAGCGGATCGATGCGACGATCGAGGTGCTGACCGGCCTCCATATTGGGGCCGGCGACCTCGAGATGCGGATTGGCGGCATCGACAATCCGGTGATCAAGGATCCGGCAAGCGATCTTCCCTACATTCCCGGAAGCAGCCTCAAGGGCCGCATGCGCGCCCTGCTGGAATGGCGCACCGGCGCGCTCGTCGACGACAAGCCGCTTGGACATGCGCAGCGCAACGAGCCCGGCGTGCGCGAGATACTGATGCTGTTCGGGATCGGCGGCGGCGAGACTAGCGCCGAGATCGGTCCCAGCCGGCTTTCCATTTCGGACTCCATGCTGGTGGAGGAGGATCGCCCGCCAAGGCGTAACCTGCCGCTGACCGAGGCCAAGTTCGAAAACCAGATCAGGCGGATCGAGGGCACGGCCACCCATCCTCGGCAGACCGAGCGGGTGGTCCCGGGCGTGCGCTTCGCCTTCCGCGCCCGTTTGCGGCGCTTCGAGAATGATCCGGATCTGCTGCCGCTGCTGTTCGAGGGCATGCGGCTGGTCGAGCTTGACGCGCTCGGCGGCTCGGGCTCGCGCGGATATGGCAAGATCGCCTTCCAGGACCTGACGGTCGATGGCGAGCGGCGCGTGCTGCCCGACGATCCGTTCCCGCGGGCGGCCTGACCCTAAGATGCAGTGGCTGGTGGCAAGGCTGCGCCCAGAGGCCGCCTTCGGTTCGCTTCCGAAGGGCGACATGCTGTTCGGGCAGCTGTGCTGGGCCATCCGTCACCGCTTTGGCGAGGCCCGGCTTGAGACACTTCTCGAGGGCTACACCGATGGGCAGCCCTTTCTTGTCATCTCAGATGCCTTCCCAGCCGGTTTCCTGCCGCGGCCCGAGCTACCGCTGCCTGGCGACACCCCGCCGGACCAGCGCAAGGCGCGAAAGCGCGGGCGCTATCTGGCAAGCCGGCTGTTCGCGGCGCCACTGCCCGCACAGCCTGCCAAAGACGAAATTGCCGAAAGCCCCTTCGAGGCGCATCCCCAGCCGCACAACAGCATCTCGCGGCTGACGGGCACGACCGGCAATGGGTCAGACCCCTATCAGATGCAGCGCTGGTGGTGGCGGCACCACGGGCTGGATGCGGGCGGCAACGGGCCGGCGCTTGAAATCCACTGCCTGCTCGATACCGCCCGGCTCTCGCCCCACGACCTCGGCACATTGCTCGAGGACATGGGAGCGTTCGGCTTCGGCCGCGATGCTTCCATCGGGCTTGGCCGCTTTGCCCTCGAACGCCTCGATGCGACGGAACCGCCGGGTGCCGCCAGCGGGGAGCGGCTGCTCGCGCTGGCGCCTTCGGCGCATGCGCCCGGAACGCTCATCAAGGAGGCGACCTCCTATCGCCCGTTCGTCCGCTTCGGACGCCACGGTGCGGAGGCCGGGCAGGATGAAAAACCCTTCAAGTCGCCCGTGCTTCTCATGGAAACGGGTGCCGTCCTGGCGCCAGTGGCGCCTGCGGATGATTCACTGTTCCTCGGCCGCGGGCTGGGGGGCGATGGTCGCATGTCCCACGCGATCCCGGGAACGGTGCATCAGGGCTATGCGCCGGTCGTGCGTCTGGCCTTGAGAGGTGCGGCATGACGCGGCCCTTCCAGCGCTTCCCGCTTGTGCTCACGCCGCTTGCACCCATCCACATCGGGTCTGGCGACGATCTCGACTGGACGCGGGCCGTGCTCGACCCGAAGCGGTGCGAACTTGTCCTTTTCGACCCGCTCGCCGTGCGCCTCGATCCGGCCAGGGCCCAGAAGCTTGGAGACCTCGCTCTCCAAGCGACCAGGGCCGACGACCTCATCAGCCTGCAACGAGAGTTGAAGGCGGCGAGCAAATGGCTTGCCGGCGCATCGTCAAGCCGACTGCATCTGACCGCCAGCATGGCCAAGGATCTTGAAAGGGCCGTGGGGTACAATGTGCAGGCGGGCCAGTCGGGTGCTGGCACTGTTGCCAACCAGCTCATCATTGCCCGCCACGCCATCGATCCGTCATCCGGCTCCGTCTATGTTCCCGCCTCGTCTCTGAAGGGCGCAATCCGCACCGCCGAGATTGACGAGCGAGACCGGAAGAGGAACACGGGGGACAGGAACGAGCCGCGCCCGGACCCTGAGCTCGACCCATCCGACGACCTGCTGGGACGGTTTCAGGACAGCCCGTTCGCGCGCGTGCTGCTCTCTGACCTTCGGCCGACGACGCCGATTGCGGGGCTTGTCGCGCACGTCCGGAACGAGCGGCGAGGGTTCAGGGGTGACAGGAGCGATGACGGCGTTACAGTCCGGGCGGAGCTGATCCCGCCCTTCGTCGCCGGCGCCTTCTGCGGCGATCTTCGCGTGCACGTCTCGCGCGGCGACCGCGACCGGCGGCAGGGGCCCGACATCCATGCCCTGCTGCGCACCGCCCACGCCTTTCACGGCCAGCTGTTCGACTTTTTCAAGGGCCAGCTGGAACGCGAACAGCGTGGCCTTCCCCAGGGCTGGGCCGCCGGCATCGTCCGGATGCTCGGCGAGGAGCCGCTGGCCTCCGCGCTCGGGCAGGGCCGGGCAGCCCTCGTCCGCCTGGGCAAATTCTGCTCGGCCGAAAGCAAGACGCTTGCCTGGCGCAGCGTCCGGATCCCCCAGGCCCAGCCGCCCAGCCCAGCTCGGGTTCTCAACCCCTATACCCTCTGGCTTGCGGACCTAGGGATGATGGGGCGACTTCCCCTCGGCTGGGCGCTTCTTGAGCTGGGCGAGGAGCCTTGCGCTGCCGTGCAGGACTTCTGCACCCGGTTTGCGCCGGAGGCGCACGAACCGGCGCCACCCCCGCCCCCAGAGCCAGAGTCGCCAGCCAGCGAGCGGATCATCACCGACCGCAGCCCGCCCAACCGGAACCGGATCGGCGATCTTGCG
>JBDNCK010000122.1:0-5832 GCA_046719675.1 Sphingomonadaceae bacterium
GCGCCAAGCCGCATGGTGCCGCCGAGATCGCCGCCGGCCTCGCGCTGCTGCAGGCCCTCGGTGCTCATCCATTCGTGCAGCATGCCCACGACGGGCTCTGCGGTTGCGCCAAACTCGGTCGAGGAGGCCTCGGCGATCCCGGCGAGATTGCGCGCTGCCTCCACGCAGGCCATCTGCATGCCGAAGCAGATGCCAAGATAGGGCACGCCGCGCTCGCGGGCGAAGCGGATGGCGGCGATCTTCCCCTCCGCGCCACGCTCGCCGAAGGCACCAGGCACCAGGATGGCGTGCAGCGGCTCGAGCCTTGCCACCACCTCGCTCTCGTCGGCCTCGAACAGCTCGGCGTCGATCCAGCGCACATCCACCTTCACCCGGTTGGCGATGCCGCCATGCACCAGCGCCTCGTTCAGCGACTTGTAGGCATCGGGCAGACCGACATATTTGCCCACCACGCCCACGGTCACCCGGCCTTCGGGGTTCTCCAGCCGGTCGACGATGTCGGTCCAGCGGGACAGGTCCGGCTCGCGCCCCGGCGGCAGGCCAAAGGCATGGATCACCTGCGCGTCCAGCCCCTCGGCATGGTAGAGGAGCGGCACCGCATAGATGGAGGGCGCATCCAGCGCCGGGATCACCGCTTCCTTGGGGACATTGCAGAACAGCGCGATCTTGCGCCGCTCCGCCTCGGGCAGCGGATGCTCGCAGCGGCACACCAGCACGTCGGGCTGCACGCCAAGCGAGGCCAGTTCGCGCACCGAATGCTGGGTCGGCTTGGTCTTGAGCTCGCCGGCTGCCGCGATGAAGGGCACCAGCGTCACGTGGATGGAAACGCTCATGCCGCGGCCCAGCTCGTTGCGCAGCTGCCGCACGGCCTCGATGAAGGGGAGCGACTCGATGTCGCCCACGGTGCCGCCGATCTCGCACAGCACGAAGTCCACATCCTCGGTATCGGCGAGCGCAAACGCCTTGATGGCGTCGGTCACGTGCGGGATCACCTGCACGGTCGCGCCCAGATAGTCGCCGCGCCGCTCGCGGGTGATGATCGTCTGGTAGATGCGGCCGGCCGTCACATTGTCGGACCGCCGCGAGGCAACGCCGGTGAACCGCTCATAATGGCCGAGGTCGAGATCGGTCTCCGCCCCGTCGTCGGTCACATAGACCTCGCCATGCTGGTAGGGGCTCATCGTCCCCGGATCGACGTTCAGATAGGGATCGAATTTCCGGATCCGCACCCGGTAGCCGCGCGCCTGGAGCAGCGCGCCGAGGCTTGCCGCGAGCAGGCCCTTGCCAAGGGAGGAGACCACGCCGCCGGTGATGAAGATATACCGCGCCATGGGAGCACAGCCCTAGCGGCCGCCGCCGGGCGTGTCACCGCCCGGCGCACCACTTGTCCACAGCTATTGCTGGATCGGCGGAAGATCGAGCGCCGGTGCCGCGTCGGGCGCGTCCGCGGTCTCCTCATCCGTGATCACCGGCACCGTGTCCGCCGGTCTTGCAAGCGTCGTGTCGATGGGCGCGGACTGCCGCGTTGCGCCTGCCAGGATGGCAAGCCCGAGCGACGAGACGATGAAGAGCGTGGCCAGGATCGCGGTCGTCCGGGTGAGGATGTCGGCTGCCCCGCGTGCCGAGACAAGGCCCCCGCCCGACCCGCCACCGCCGATCCCCAGGCCACCGCCTTCCGAGCGCTGCATGAGGATGACGGCCACCAGCGCGAGCGCCAGCAGGCCATGGACAACGAGAAGAAAGGTCATCAGCATCGAACGCGCACAATCCTGATCGGGAAACCCCCGCCATCTAGGGCGTTGCCGCGCGCCCTGCAACCACGCGGGTGGGTTACTGCCCGAAGCGCGCCGTCGCCGCCGACGCGACGGCTTCGCTGGCAGCCGCGAACAGGGCGCCTGCCTTTGCCCGGCATTCGGCCGCCTCGGCTTCGGGAACGGAATCGGCGACGATCCCGGCGCCTGC
The DNA here is from genome assembly GCA_046719675.1 of Sphingomonadaceae bacterium. Lineage (GTDB taxonomy): Bacteria > Pseudomonadota > Alphaproteobacteria > Sphingomonadales > Sphingomonadaceae > Thermaurantiacus. Next base: position 1,963 of record JBDNCK010000122.1, read on the forward strand.
GGTCACGTGCATCACGCCGTCCTTCACGATCGCCGTGCGCAGCACGATGCAGCTGTCCATGCCGCCATCGGCTGCGAAATAGCCGACACCGCCGGCATAGACTCCGCGCACTTCCGGCTCGAGTTCGGCGATGATCTGCATTGCGCGCACCTTGGGCGCCCCCGACACGGTGCCAGCGGGAAAGCCGGCGAGCAGCGCATCGATCGAATCGCATCCGAACCTGAGGCGGCCGGTCACGTTCGAGACGATGTGCATGACATGGCTGTAGGTCTCGATGGCAAAGCGCTCGGTCACCTCCACACTGCCGCCTTCGGCCACCCGCCCGACATCGTTGCGCCCGAGGTCCAGCAGCATCAGATGCTCGGCGCATTCCTTGGGATCGGCAAGCAGCGATTCGCGCAACCGCATGTCCTCGGCCTCGTCCGCTCCCCGCGGCCTTGTGCCGGCGATCGGGCGGATCGTCACGCGGCCCTCGCGGGCCCGCACCAGGATCTCCGGGGACGAGCCCGTCACGGCAAAGCCGGGCAGATCGAGATGATAGAGAAAGGGCGAGGGGTTCACCCGCCTGAGCGCCCGGTAGAGGGCAAAAGGCGGCAGCGGGAAGGGCGCGGAAAAGCGCTGGGCCAGCACCACCTGGAAGATGTCGCCGGCCGCGATATACTCCTTGGCCTTCAGCACCATCTCCCGGTAGCGGTCGGGGGCAACCTGGGCGTGGGGCACGATCGTGTCGGCCATGCTCAGCCGCGGCGCCGGCGGCACGGCCTGCTGCAGCCGGGCTGCCGCTGCTTCCAGCCGCTCGTCGGCTGCGCGCGTGGCGGCATGCAGGTCCGTGCCATCGTCCCAGACCGGTGCCATCAGGGTGAGCTCGTCCTTCAGCCGGTCGAAGACGAGCAGCAGGCCAGCCCGCACGAACAGCATGCCCGGAAGCCCCAGCGGGTCCGCCGGAGGCTGCGCGATCTGCTCCACCAGCCCCACCGTCTCATAGCCGAAATAGCCGGCAAGAAAGGGGGTTGCCGGAAGCGTGCCCTGCGGCAGGTCCATGCGGATACCGGCCACCAGCTCCCGCAGGGCGGTGAGCGGGTCGCCGTCAAGCGTCTGGAAGGCCGCGCGATCGCTTCGCCAGCGCCGGTTCACCCGTGCGCGGCCGCCCTGCACCTCGAACAGGAGGTCGGGATCAAGCCCCAGCATGGACCATCGGCCGCGCGTGCGCCCACCCTCGACCGATTCCAGGAGCCAGTCCCCCCTGCCGGGCTCGGAAAGCTTGAGCCAGGCCGACACGGGCGTTTCGACATCGGCGGAAAGGGTGAGCGTGCGGAGTCGGTGGGCGCCCCCCATCAGTCCTCCGCGCCCGCGGCCTCGCCCGCGAGCCGGCGCTTGACGGCCGCAATCTCGGCGGGCCGGCGGGTGGCGCCGACATCGCGCTGGATTACCCGCGCGAACGTCTCCGCCATCTCGTTGGCTGCCGAGGCAGACATCGACTGCCGCACGAAATCCTGCAGCTGCCGGGCCTCCTCAGGGTCGCCGCGCTTCGTTTCCTCGGTGCGCACCACATACCAGCCCTGGCCACCAGGCGCCGGTGCCACCCGCATGCCGCCTGCCTTGAGGCTGAGCAGCATGAGCACTGGCGGCGGGATCTGCTGGCCACCGCCGGCCATCTGGGTCAGCTCCAGCCGGCGGACCCGCAACCGCTCCGGCGGCGGCAGGCCGCGCTGCCGTGCGGCGGCGTCAAGGTCACCGTCGCCGGCGGCCACTTCCTCGGCGATGCTGCGTGCCGCGCGCTGTCGGGCATCCAGCCGCCAGGCGGCGAGCACCCGGTCCCGGATGTCCGCCAGCGGAATGGGAGCCGGGGCAATCACTTCCGTGACTTCGAGCACGGCGAAACGGTCGCGCCCGGCATCGACAACGATCGCCCCGTCGGCCGGATCCGCAGCGAAGGCCCTGGTGACGAGGGGGGCATCGGAGGCGACCAGCATGTTCGCCGCATCGAGCTTCTGCTCGCTGGCGGTCGTCGGTTCCGTTTCCGCGAGCGTCAGTCCGAACTCCTTCGCGACTTCGGCCAGTGGAGCCCCTTCCTCCAGCCGGTCCTCGATCGCGGCTATCCGCTCGGCATAGGCTGTCTCGGTGCGCTCGAGGACAAGCTTGTCGAAGATCGCCTGGCGCGCCGCCTCGAAGGGCGTGAGCCTGGCCGGCACCACCCGCTCGACGAGGATCACATGCCACCCGAACGGCCCTCGTGCCGGATCGGCAACGGTCCCTTCCGCGGCCGCAAAGGCAGCGTCCGCCACGGCGGCGTTGGCCTGGGCGGCAAGCGCCTCCCGCGTCAACACGCCAAGGGCAGTATCGGTGGGTGCAAACCCTGCCGCCTGCGCAGCCGTCGCAAAGGCCTGGCCCCCTCGCACCCGGGCGACGAAATCCCGTGCCGCCTTCTCGTCCTGGAGCACGACCTGCGACAGGCGCCGCTGTTCGATCCCGCCGAACTCGCCGGGGTTTGCGTCATAATAGGCACGCACCTCCTTCTCGGTTGGGGTCACCTGCTGCCGCTCGACGATGGCATAGCGCCACACCCGCCGCTCCGGCACCGTCCAGGCGGCGCGGTTCTCCCGCCAGAAGCGCTCGAGCGCCTCCTCGGACGGCGCTTCGGGCTCCGGCATCAGGGCAGAGGGAATCGCCAGAATCGTGCCCGAGCGCTCCTCGAGAAACAGCTCGGCATACGGGGCGGTCAGCGATTCGGGCACGGCACTGCCCAGGACGGCGGGACGCAGCAGCGCGCGCCGCGCGAAGGCGCCGGCAATGTCGTCGCGCAGTTCGGCTTCGCTCACGCGCTGCTGCTCGAGCAGGCGCCGGAAGGTTCCCTCGTCGAACTTGCCGGCGACCTGCGCTGCCGGAAGGCTTGCAATCTCGCCATCCACCGCGCGCTTGCCGATCGGAATGCCGGCCTTGTCGGCAAAGGCCTGCAGCGCCCGCCCGACGAGCAGCTGCTCGAACACGAGGTCTGCGCCGCCCAGCTGGACAAAGTCCGTCATGCTCAGATCGGGGCTTTCCTGCCGCTGGCGATCGAAGGCGCGCGAAACGGCAGCCTGGAACTCCCGGTCGGTGATCACGCGATTGCCGGCACGCGCCACTTCCCGGCCGGCTGCCGTCTGCGAAGGCCCCGGCGCCTGCCCGTAGAACAGGGTGAGCACCAGCGCACCGAGCGCAAGGGCAAGAATGGTGATCCCCACCCAGGATTTCACGGATTTGCGGATGGCACCCAGCATTGCCGCCCCTTGGACTGTTTTCGGTTGCGCCGGCTCCTAGCGGCCGTCAGGCGCCTTGGCTAGGCAAGCGCATGGCCATCGGCCCCCTTGCCACACCGCTCATCCTCGTCCTTGCCCTGTCCCGCGCCGACGAGGGGCGCCTCGAGGCCCTGCGCCGCGCCCATTATCCGCCTGCGCGCAACCGCAGTCCCGCCCACCTCACCCTCATCCGCCAGCTGCCGGGCACCCAGGCCCCGCCGCTCGCCGGGGCGCTGCGCGCGGAGGCCGTGCGCACGCCGCCCTTCGACCTGCACGTCGCCGCACCCGTCGCGCGCGGCAACGGCGTGCTCCTGCCGGTTGCGGGACCGGAGCTCACGGACCTTCATGCCCGCCTCGCCGATCGCTTCGCACTCCTGCTGCTGCCTGCCGACCGCATTCCCTTTGCGCCGCATGTGACCATTGCCGGCAAGCTGCCGCCCGCCGAGGCAAGACGGCTCGCAGGCCAGCTGGCCTCGGACTGGAAACCCTGGATCGCACGCGCACAAGCCCTTGCCCTGCACGCCATCGCGCCCGACGGCCGCTGGACCTTGCTTGTGAGGGCGGCGCTTGGCCGGTAAGAACCGCCACCATGACC
>JBDNCK010000123.1:0-5829 GCA_046719675.1 Sphingomonadaceae bacterium
CCCGCGCGCCTGCTGTCCCGGCAAGCTCTAGCGCGGGCTCATCCGGATCGCCCCGTCCAGCCGCACATCCTCACCGTTGAAGTAGGAATTGCGGCACATCTCGAGCGCAAGGCTCGCATATTCCTCGGGCATCCCGAGCCGCTTCGGGAAGGGCACCTGGGCGGCCAGCGCATCCTTCACATTCTGGGGCGCGGCCGCCAGCAGCGGCGTGTTGAAGATGCCCGGCAGGATCGTGTTCACGCGAATGCCTTCGCTCGAAAGATCGCGTGCGATGGGAAGCGTCATCCCCACCACGCCCCCCTTGGAGGCGGAATAGGCCGCCTGCCCGATCTGCCCGTCCTCGGCGGCCACGCTTGCCGTGTTGATGATGACCCCGCGCTCGCCAAATTCGCCGACCGGCGGCAGGGTCATCATGCCCGCGGCCGACTTCGCAATGCAGCGGAAGGTGCCGACAAGGTTGATCTGGATGATCATGTTGAAGGCATCCAGCGGGAAATGCCTGATGGCGCCGGTCTGCTTGTCGCGGCTTGCCGTCTTGATCGCGTTGCCGGTGCCGGCGCAGTTGACGAGGATCCGCTCCTGCCCGAGCGCCGCCCGCGCCTTCTCGAAGCCGGCATCGACGCTCGCCTCGTCGGTCACATTCACCTGGCAGAAGATGCCGCCCACTTCGGCCGCCACCGCCTCGCCCTTCTCGGCATTGAGATCGAAGATCGCGACCTTCACCCCTTCCTTCGCCAGCGCCCGCGCCGTTGCCGCGCCAAGCCCCGAGGCGCCCCCCGTTACCACCGCGGTCAGTCCATTCAGTTCCATTGGTCCTCTCCTTTTCGTCCCCGATAGTCGCCGCGCGTCATCTTGTGCCCCTCCCGCCCTTGTGAGGGTGGGCGTTCAGGTATCGACCGAAGCCGATGGCCGCGTTTGCGAACGCATGATCCGCTCGCGCACCGCAATGAAGATGCTTGCCGACAGGATGACGGCGCCGCCCAGCAGCGTCAGCCAGTCATAGCGTTCGTTGAACAGCAGGACGCCGGCCAGCGTGATGAGGCCGAACCGCACGAAATCGAACGGCATCACCGCGCTTGCCTCGGCTGCTGCGAACGCCTGCGAAAGCGCCATCTGCCCGGCCGCCGCACAGGCCCCCATCCCCACCAGCAGCGGCCAGGCATTGGCCGGCGGGGCAGACCAGAAGGGGATGGCCACCAGGATCGAGACGGGCGTCATCAGGATGAAGCTCCAGGCCGCCACCGCGCGCGGATCGTCCCGCCCGGTGAGCGCCTTGATCGCGACCAGCGAATAGGCCGTGGCAATGGCCGAGACCACGGCGGCGACAATCGGCAGGTCGATCGCGACGGCTCCGGGGCGCAGCACCACCAGCATGCCGGCAAACCCGGCAAGCAGCGCTGCCGTGCGATAGCCCCGGATCTTCTCGCCCAGGAACAGCACGGCACCGATGGTTGCGAACAGCGGCGCCGTGTAGTTGATGGCAAGCACCATCGCGAGCGGAGCATTGGCCACGGCATAGAAGGTCGCAAAGGTGGCGATCGTGCCGGAGGCCGCGCGCTGCACATGGCCGGGCAACCGCTCCCGGCGAAGAAGACCGGGTGTCATCAGCAGCATGGGCGCCAGCCACAGGAGCCCGAACAGGTTGCGCCACACCACTACCGAAAAGGGGTGCATCGCCTCCGACAGCAGCCGGATGAAGACCCAAAGGCCCGCAAAGGCGACACAGGCCAGCACCATCCACAGCGGCCCCCGAACGGCCGGCGGCATCAGCCCGAGCGGGGTCCATGGCGCGACCACCCGCCGTCAGTGCGCGAAATGGCGCATGCCGGTGAAGACCATCGCCAGGCCGGCCGCGTCGGCAGCAGCAATGACTTCGGCATCGCGCACCGATCCCCCGGGCTGCACCACCGCGGTTGCCCCGGCCTCGGCAACGGCAAGCAGCCCGTCCGCGAACGGAAAGAAGGCATCGGAGGCAACGGCACTTCCGCGCGTGCGCGGCTCCGCCCAGCCGGCAGCGCGCGCGGCATCCTCGGCCTTGCGGGCAGCGATGCGGGCGCTGTCCAGCCGGCTCATCTGCCCGGCCCCGATGGCCACCGTCATGCCGTCCCTCGCATGGACGATGGCATTCGACTTCACATGTTTCGCAACCGTCCAGGCAAAGCGCAGGTCCGCTTCCTCGGCCGCGCTCGGCGCACGCTTCGTCACCACCCGCCATGCATCCCACATCCGGCTGTCGCGCGACTGGACGAGATAGCCGCCGGCAACCGACCGCAGGACGAGCCCGGGGCGCGCCGGATCCGGCAGCTCCACCAGCAGAAGCCGCAGGTTCGGTTTGCGCGCCAGCACGGCCAGCGCCGCCTCGTCGGCCCCCGGCGCGATGATCACCTCGGTGAAGATGTCCGTCACTGCCTCGGCCGTCGCCTGATCCAGCACCCGGTTGAGCGCGATGATCCCGCCGAAGGCCGAAACCGGGTCGCAGGCAAGCGCCTGGCGATACGCCTCTGCCGGTGTCCGGCCGCTTGCCACGCCGCAGGGGTTGGCGTGCTTGATGATGGCAACCGTCGGCGGCCCCTCGCGAAACTCGGAAATGAGCGCAAGGGCTCCGTCCGCATCGTTCAGATTGTTGTAGGACAGCGCCTTCCCCTGCACCAGCCGCGCGGCCGCCAATCCCTGCGGCGGCTCGCCTCCTGCCCGATAGTAGGCGGCCGCCTGATGCGGATTCTCGCCATAGCGCAGGTCCGAGCTTTTCCGCGCCGCCAGCGGCAGGATATCCGGGAACGGCTCTCCCTGATCGGAAAAGGCGAACCAGGAAGCGATGGCTGCATCATAGGCAGCCGTCGCGGCAAAGGCCTTGGCGGCCAGCCGCCGGCGCGTGGCAAGGCTGAGCGCGCCATCATTTGCCGCAAGCTCGTCTGCCAGCACACGATAATCCTCCGGGTCCGTGACGACGGCGACAAAGGCATGGTTCTTCGCTGCCGAGCGCAGCATCGCCGGCCCGCCGATGTCGATGTTCTCGATGAGCTCGGCTCGCGCACCTCCCCGCGCAAGCGTGGCCTCGAAGGGATAGAGATTGACGATCAGGAGGTCGATCGCCGCAATCGCATGGGCTTCCATGGCCGCGACATGCGCCGGATTGTCCCGAACGGCGAGCAAGCCGCCATGGACCGCCGGATGCAGCGTCTTGACCCGCCCGTCCATCATCTCCGGAAAGCGTGTCAGCTCCGCGACATCCGCGACCGCCAGCCCCTGTTCCCGGAGCAGCGCCGCCGTCCCGCCGGTCGAGACGAGCTCGATCCCCTGCCCGACAAGCGCCTGTGCCAGGGCGACGATCCCGGTCTTGTCGGAGACGGAAAGCAGGGCGCGGCGCACGCGCACCAGATCGGGAACCTTCCCCTTGGACATTCCTGCGGCATCCCCCGTTTCGGCGGCTCCTCGCCAGCGGCCCCGTTCCAGCGGCCCCTCGTCAGCAGCCCTGTTCCAGCGGGGCTTCCACCTGCCCCAGCTGCCGCCACCGCGCAAGTCCGCCGCCGCGCGAGTCCACCGCGGGGCACGACGTCGCTCAGGTCTCCCTCGTCTGGCGCGCGAAGGCCCAGGCAATCGCCAAGGGCGCGCCCGACTTCGCCCGGCCCGACAGCACGATCTGCTGGGTTGCCTTCGCCTCGCCATCTGCCGTGATGCAAAGGCTCGGCTCGATCAGCAGCCGCCCGCCTTCGCCAAGCTGCGCCCGGAAGGACCAGGCGGCCGCGTCCTTCGGCCTTGCTCCTGCCATGCGGATGAGGGCGCCGCGACCGTCCCCCGTGGGCGACAGCACGGCACCGGGGGCGAGATGAAAGCGGATGGCGACCGGAACGTCACCGCCCCTTGTCAGCCGCCGAACGCCCGCTGGAACGAGGCTGTCCTCGCCGCGCAGATCCCGCCCATCCCGCGACAGCCACAGCCGGCGCACATGGTCAAAGCCGAAGCGCCCGCGATAGCCGTCGTGGCGTGCCTCCACCCATTGGCCCTCGGCCCCCATGCGGCAATCGAGGATCACTTCCTCGACCCCGCCGGAGCGGCGGGTCCCGCCCATCTTCAGGCGCGTGGAATTGGTGTCGTCCAGCACCAGCGCGCAATGAGCCGCAGTCGCCCGCAATCCGTCGGCCAGTTCGTCCCCAAGCGGCCGCGGCACCATCCCTTCGGGCCCATGGGCAAAGGCGCCGCCGCAGCCGGCAATCAGCAGATGCGGACCGTCCGACACGGCCATCGCGAGCGTCGAGGCGTGCGCGGCAAGTGCCGCGCGCGCGGGCGGCGGCGGGCCAGCATCCATCACGACGACCGTGCCCGCAGCTGCCATCCGCACGAAGCCCCCGGCCATTCCTGCCTCGGCCGCGCGCGCAGGCGCCAGCCGAATCATCTGCGCGCGCGAGGGCCGGCCTCCGTGCCAGGCCGCCGGCAGCCCGTCGCCCATCGCAAGCAGGGCAAGACCGGTCCGCACCCGCTCCAGCCCATCGGTCACCACGCGCGACAGCCGCAGCCCGCGCGCGGCATGAAACGCCTGTGCCAGGAGGAGAAGGTCTCCGATCTCCGCCAGCGCCAGGGCCGAGCGCGCAGCCGACCCGCCGTCGGGCGCCACCAGCTGCTCCAGCGTCTCGGCGAGCACCGCTTCGCCCCGGGCCTGCCGATCGTCATTGCCAGGCAGCAGCAGGGCGCCGCCCAGCAGCCCGACGGCTGCTTCCAGCCGCGCATGCGATGGCGGCATGGCTTTCGCCGCCCGGTCGAGGTGGCGCGTCCAGCGCGCAATCCCGTTGAGCACGGCCGATCGATGCACATGGTCGTGCCGCGGGATCAGCAGCGGCACATGGGAAATCGCCATCAGCACCCGCCGTCCGGTCACGTCCGGCGCCCAGCTTTCCGGATCATAGTCGGGAAAGCGCTCCAGCCAGCGCCTGGCAAGATGCTCGACGCGCTGCGCCTCGACAGCGCTCGTCGGCGGGCTTGCCGCCACATCGCGCAGCCAGCCCCAGGAATGGAGCCAGTGGCGGAAGGCAGGCGGCGCAGCCCGGTCATCGAGCGGGCCGGTTGCCAGCGGCACGCCATGGCCGTGGGCGAACAGCCGCCCTGCCTTCAGCCGCTGGCCCCGGTCCGCATCCCCCGGCACCGGATCCTCCGGCACGCCGAGGAGCTTCAGCGGAAAGCGGCCCTTCAGGCGCATCCGGTGAATGGGTGAGCCGAACCGCAGCTCCGACAGCCGGTCTCCGATCCGCTCGGCAAGCGAGGGTCCGCGATCGTCGCCTTCGCGCGTCAGCCGGATCCGCGTCGCCTTCCCCTCGTCCATCATCCGCGCAGCGCCTTCAGATTGTCGGCATAGCAGGAAGGCCCGCCGCGGAAACTGGCCGTACCCGCCACCAGAACATCGGCACCGGCGGCGATCGCCTGCGGCGCCGTCTCGCGATCGATGCCGCCGTCAACCTCCAGCCGGATGTCCCGTCCGCTGGCGTCAATCAGCGCGCGCAGTGCCCGGATCTTCGCCAGCTGCGACGCAAGAAAGGCCTGCCCCCCGAACCCGGGATTGACCGACATGACCAGCACCAGGTCCACGCAGTCGATCACCGGCTCGACCGCTCCAACCGGTGTCGCGGGATTGAGGACCACCCCCGCCTTCTTCCCCAGCGCATGGATCCGCTGGAGCGTGCGATGCAGATGCGGCCCGGCCTCGGGATGCACGGAAAGGAGATCGGCCCCCGCCTCGGCAAACGCCTCGACCAGCGCATCGGCCGGCGACACCATCAGATGCACGTCGAAGGGCTTGCCCGACCAGGGCCGCAGCGCCTTCACCACCATCGGCCCGTA
>JBDNCK010000124.1:0-5814 GCA_046719675.1 Sphingomonadaceae bacterium
CGTAGAAGTGCACGAACGGCTTGTTCGAGAACGGATCCCGCAGCACGGCCGTCTCCGTCCGCTCCGCGATGGTGTAGCCGGTCCGGAACTGCCCGAAAGCAATCGCAAGGGCATTGGCCGCAATGTCCGGCATCGCATCCGCCTCCACCACCGGATACCCCAGCAGCGTCGCCGGCTGGTCCGCCTGCACGGCCGGCTGCCAGATGAAATTGCCCGTCGAGTCCTTGAACTTGCGGATGACGGAAAGCGTGTTCGAGTTCATCACCCAGACGGCACCTTGCCGATAGGGGGCCCGCAAGGCATGGACCAGGTCGATCAGCCGGTCCGCGGGGTTCGAGGCGGCAAACGCGCCATTGGCGCCCGAGGGCACGAACTGCAGGGTCCCGAAGGGCCGGGAGGCGTCGCCGGTCGTCGCGATCGGGTAGGTGAGGAAGCCCTTGGGCTGGTCGACGCCGGTGCCGCTCACGAAGGCAGCGCCTTCTGCACGCGCAAAGTCGGTCGCGATCTCCTGGGCGAGCCAGGCTTCCACGTCGAACATCGCATCATCCAGAAGCGCCTGCGTGGCCGCCGGGTTGGCATAGATCTCACCCATGGGAATCGCCACTTCGGCAAAGGTCGGCGTGTTGGTTTCCGGCCGCGCCGCATTCTCGGCCACCCAGCCCGACGCGAAGCCGCCGGTTGCCACAAGGCGCCGGTAGTTGGAGCTGCCCACCTTCACCACATTCGCCACCGACCGGATGGGCGAGATCGACCGCAGGGTCGACTCGATCATCTCGTCCATTTCCCGGGGGACGGCGAAGCCGCCGTCGGCGCCCACCGAGCCCTGGAAGCGCTTGAACTCGAGTCCGAACTCGAGGCCCTTGCGCAGGAACGCGTCGGCAAACGCCTTGCGTGCCGGATCGCTCTCGGGTGCGGCCGCCGCGATGGCCGGACGGGTCCGGTCCACCACATGGCGGCGCAGTTCGGACAGCTCCGACTTCAGCGCCTCGACGGAGGCCATCATCGTCGCGACGTCGGTGCCAGGAACCTCGCTGCCGATCGTCACTTGCGGGACATGCACGGGATCGAGCGTGTCCGCCTTGGTTTCATAGGTCATTCCTGTCTTCCTCCATAGAGCAATCAAGGGTGCCGGCGTGGCAAGCGCGCCGCCCCCCGGGGGTCTGGCCGGAGTCCCGAACGGACCCCGGTCCTGCCACGCGGCTCAGGGCGCGATGGCCGTCACGCGCGCGCGCTCATGCATCGGCAGGGTCACCACCGAACATTCCAGAAGTTCGATCCTGAGAAGCTCGCGTCCACCGCCGGGCGCGGCTCGCGCCTGCTTGACGCGATATCCGAAGGAGAGACCGGTCACTGCGCCGGAACGCAGCAGTGCCAGCGCGTCCCGGCCATCCCGGCACGCCGGGCTGATCCCCGCTTCCATTCTGAGGCCATGGGCATCCTCCACCAGCGAGAAGACACGTCCGATGGGACGATCGACTTCATGCTGCCACAGCAGGGGCACGTCCGCGCGCCCGCCAGCAAAGGCGCCGCGGCGCACGATGTCGCCGCCCCGGTCCGGCGTGTCGAACCGGCTCACATAGCCGCGAACGGGAACCAGTTCGGTCATTCCGCTCCTCCATCGGCCGATGCCATCGGGCCCCACCCCAGGAGCGCCCGCTTCTCATCGACCGTCAGGAAATCGGCTGCCGCCACATGCCGCCACAGTGCCTCGCGATCCGACCAGAGTGCGGGGATCGCGTCGAGGTCGGGCTCGATCCGGAGGTCCGGCCACCAGCGTGCCAGATGCTCCTGGAATCCTTCCAGGATCCGGCCCAGGAGCGGCAGGATTGTCAGGCGCCAGAGCGCAACATTGGCCTGCGCATAGTTTGCGTAGGTGGCATCCCCCGGAAGCCCGAGGAGCATGGGCGGCACGCCAAATGCGAGCGCGATCTCGCGCGCCGCTGCTTCCCGTGCCCGTCCGAAATCCAGCTCGGCCGGCGTCAGGGCAATCGGCTGCCACCGGAGCCCGCCTTCCAGAAGCATCGGTCGGCCAGCATTGACGGCGCCCTGGAAGGCGCCTTCCACTTCCTCGCGCAGGCGATCGAACTGCTCGGCAGACAAGGGCGCACCATCCTTCGTCTCATGGACAAGGGCACCCGACGGCCGCGCCGCATTCGCGATCAGAGACCGGTTCCAGCGCGCCGCGGCGTTCAGCAGGGCGACCGCGTCGGACGCCGCGCCAAGGCATCCAAGACCCATGTGATCGTCCAGCGGATTGACCAGCTTCAGGTGCAGGAGCGGCGGCCGCTCCCCGTCCCAGCGGGCAGGGAATCGCTGCACCCGGTTGCCCACCTTGTAAAGAAACGCCTTCGGCCACCCGTCATGGTCCGGCTCGATGGCAATCCGTTCGGGCCGCAGCGGCCAGAGCTTCGCTGGTTGTCCCTTGTGGTCGAGGCCCAGCTCGATGAAGGCGTTGCCGTGCAGCAGCAGATGGGTCGCAACTGTCTCGCGCACCGTCGGGGCCAGTAGATCAGCCGCCGGATGCTCCTCTCCGGCCACGATCAGCGGCGCGTGGCCGAGGCTTTCGCTGACCAGGCGCACCGCCCGCTGGGCAATGGCGTTGCGCGCATAGGCCTCGTCGACCCGGGCCTCATAGCTGGAAGGGGGATCGGTGACGCCACTGCGCAGGCCGGCAGCGCACGGGCGCGGCAATTGCATGGCCTTGCGGGCCAGGAAGGGCCAGGCCATCACGACTGCTCCTCGCTGCCATCACCCGGCCCGCTCGGCACCGGCCCGGCGGCTATCAGCCCGCCGCCCACGATGAAGGAAATCGCCTGCGCAAGATGCATGGCCTGCATCGGGTCGCTGCCGATCGTGATCGCGATCATGGCGAGCCCCACCCAGGTCGAGCCCTCTCGCATCCGGACGCTCGCCCAGCTCAGAACTTTGTCCATGCGATTTCCCTCTTCCGCGTCGGCCGGTGAGCCGACGGCAATGATCAGATGGCCCTCAGGCCCGGTTGCTGTCCCTGGTTGGCGAGCAGAAGCTCGGTAATCGCCCACACCAGCGCGTCGGCCCGGTCCGGGGATTGTCCCGGCCCCACATATCCGCCCCCCAGGATCAGGCCGCACAGCTGGTCCTCCAGCTCCGGAAACGGCTGGGCATGGTGGACAAGGCCGCGGGCATAAAGCGTTGCCACCGGCTCGGCGCGCGCCACCTTGCCGACCGACGCGCGCACCGGCTTGACCGGCAGCGTCCGGCCATCGGCCTCGAGGACGCCCTCGATCATCCGGCCCCCCTGGTTCACCTCGACAACGATGCAGTCGGCCTCGTGCCGCGCATGCGCGGCTGCCACCGCCTTCGCCCAGTCGGCGGGCATCGCGTCGGTCAGACTTGCGTCCGAGAGCACATAGGCCTTGCCTGCCGGGTCCAGCCCGGCGACCACGATCCCGCACGTGCCAGGGCCGGCGGGCGGATCGACACCGACCACGACGCGCTTCAACGGTCCGGACGGAGCAGCCCGGCATTTCTCGAGCCCGTCCCGGCTCCAGAGCGCACCGTCGATGCGCTCCAGCAACTCACCCTGCAGCTCCTGGCGGCCAAGCGCTGTCGCCCCATAGGCCTCGGACATGTCGCGCACGAACGAAGGCGGAAGATTGACCCGATTGTCGAAGGTCGACCCACGCGTCAGCGTCACGCCTTCCGTCCGCACCAGGGCGCGAAGGAACCCGGTCGGGCGCGGAGTCGTCGTCACGACGCAGCGCGGCCGGTCGCCAAGCCGCAGGCACATCCGAAGATTGTCCCAGACGGCTTGCGCCTTCGCCCATGCAGCAATCTCGTCGCACCAGGCGAAGTGGAACTGGGGTCCACGAAGATGATTGGCTTCCACGGCCGAGAAAAGCGTCGCAGTGGACCCGTTCGGCCAGATCACCTGCCGCTTGGTGCGCGCGTGCCTTGGCTGAAAATGGGAAGGCGACACGGCCAGGATGCCAGACTCCCCCCCAACCATCACGCTTTCGACATCGTGCAGGGTCGTGCCGACCAGCGCGATCCGGCAACCAGGATGCATCAGCGCCTGGCGAACGACCCACTCCGCGCCCGACCGCGTCTTGCCGAACCCACGCCCCGCCAGGATCAGCCAGACCGACCATTCGCCTTCCGGCGCCAGTTGCTCGGGCCGCGCCTGGAACCGCCAGTCGGTGAGCAAACGATAGCGATCGGCAACCGGCACGTCTGCAAGGCACGCCTCGCGCGCGGCTTTCGGCAACATGGCCAGGCGCTCGATCAGGGAATGCGACTGCACGCAATCTGCTCCGCACGCGAAACCATCCCCTCCCGGCGCAAAAGGAAGGCCGCTGCCGGCCGTGCCAGGGCATCAGCTGCAGCGGCCTCGCCATCGGGCCAGTCAGGGAGGGGAGGCGCCCCGGACCCAATTCCGGAGCATGCTTGAACCCCTATACCATATCGTCACGCTTGTCAAGAGCAGTTTTGACCATTCTGGTTCTCATAGTGCATCACCAGACGGTCAAGCGCCAGTCCCAGCACGAGCTTGCCGGCGCGAACAGGCCAACCCAGCCCCTTCTCGGCCGCCTCAAGCCCCTCTCCTTCGCATACCACCCGCCACAGGATATCCTTCAGCCCCGGGCCAACCGCGTCCAGTGCAGCGTCGAAACGGGCGCGCGCTGCCATGCTGCCATGCACCTGGTCCGCCGCCTGCGTGCGCCCCCGCTCGGCCGGAGCCGCCGTATCCCAACGCATCGTAACCCGCGCTCCGAGGGACGCCCGATAATGATCCCGACGCAGGCGTTCTCCCGCCGCCACCTGCCTGTCCGTCAAGTGTCCCCGACGGTGCAGCCAGCCGAGCGGCGACTCCGCCACATTCACATGCACCAGTTGTCGCCCCACGGCATCCGAAGGCGCCAGCAGACGTCGTTCAAGGATCCGATTTGGATAGTCTTTCGGGTCAATCATGCCGTGCTCCTCTCGACAACGAGGCTCACGTCTGCCATATTGGTAACGCTGTAGGAAATAACTATTCCAGACTCGGAGGGTTGGTTGACGTCGAGACTGCGCGAGATTCGCAAGGCCAGCGGCCTCACGCTGGCGGAACTGGCCGCTCGCTGCGACCCTCCGACCACCGCCGTCACCATCGGCAGGCTGGAAACCGGCATGCGCCGCCTGTCCGTTCCATGGCTCGAACGACTCGCAAAGGCGCTCGACATCGAACCAGCCGACCTGCTGCCTGCCCAGTCCGCCACCAGCGTTCCGGTCGCCGCGCTGCTTGTCCGCGACGGCGCCATTGCCCCATCCGCAGCGCTGACCGTTCCCACCCCCATTGCCAGCGGCAGCGCCATCGCACTTCTCGTCCAGGCGTCGGCTGGTGACTACAGGGCCGGAGACACCCTCTGGCTCGAACAGCTCCCGCCCGAACGCTTTGCCGAGGCCATCAATCTCGATGTTCTCGCACCGCGCCCGGTAGGCCGGTTCGCCTTCGGCCGGCTGGCCGCCATCGAAGGGAACCGGCTCCAGATCCTTCCGCCCGCGCCAGGCAGCCGGCAGGTGATCGTCACCGATCCCGCCTGGATTGCCCGCGCCTCGACCCTCATCCGACGCCTCTAGCTTGCACGACGCCCCTTAAAGCCGCGGCAGCGTCACCCCGCGCTGTCCCTGATACTTGCCCGCCCTGTCGGCATAGCTCGTCTCGCACAGCCCCTCACCCTTCAGGAACAGGAACTGGCACGCCCCTTCGTTGGCGTAGATCCTGGCAGGCAAGGGCGTCGTGTTGGAAAATTCGAGCGTCACATGGCCTTCCCATTCAGGCTCCAGCGGGGAGAT
>JBDNCK010000125.1:0-5778 GCA_046719675.1 Sphingomonadaceae bacterium
TCGATGTGCATATCCGGCGCCTGAGGAAGGCGCTCAACGGCGACGATCTGCCGGACCTCATCCGCACCGTGCGCTCGGCCGGCTATGCGCTCGACAGCGACGCCTCGTTCAAGCTTGCAAGCTAGCTCGCGCGCGGGCCTTCCCAGCCGCGACCGCCGCTTCTAGGGAACGGCTGCACAAGCGCAGGGAGGTGGCATGAGCATCCGTTTCGACAATCGTGTGGCCATCGTGACGGGCGCCGGAGGCGGGTTGGGCAGGCGCTACGCGCTCGATCTTGCCGCGCGCGGGGCGAAAGTGGTGGTGAACGATCTTGGCGGCGCGCGCGACGGCACGGGCGCTTCGCTTTCGATGGCCGAACAGGTGGTCGCCGACATCAAGGCCGCCGGCGGCGAGGCAATGGCCAATGGCGCCAGCGTCACCGACGAGGCAGGCGTTGCCGAGATGGTGGCCGAAGCGAAGGCGAAATGGGGCCGGGTTGACATCCTCATCAACAATGCCGGGATCCTGCGCGACCGGACCTTCTCCAAGATGAGCCTCGAGGATTTTCGCGCCGTCGTCGACGTCCATCTGATGGGCTCTGTCATCTGTACCAAGTCAGTGTGGGAACTGATGCGCGAACAGGCCTATGGCCGCATCCTGATGACGACATCGTCCACCGGCCTTTACGGCAATTTCGGCCAGGCCAATTATGGCGCCGCCAAGATGGCGCTCGTCGGCCTCATGAAGACGCTGGCGCTCGAGGGCATGAAATACAATGTGAAGGTGAACACCATCGCCCCGCTTGCCGCCACCCGGATGACGGAAGACCTGCTGCCGCCGGAACTTCTGGCGAAGATGGGGCCCGAGACGGTGTCGCCTGCGGCCCTCTATCTCGTGTCGGAGGAGGCGCCGACGGGCGTGGTGCTGAATGCCGGCGGCGGCGGCTTCGAGGCCGCCCATGTGACCATCACGCGCGGCGTGCATGTCGCAGCCGAGGAGATGACCCCGGAGACGGTTGCCGCCCACATCGGCCGCATCCGCGACCGCGAGGGCGAGCTGGTGCCCGAAACGGGCGCAGCACAGGCCCAGGTGGCGCTGGCCGGCGGCTGAGGCGTGGCCCGCGCGCGCCGCCTCGCGCTTCCGGCCAGCTGGCGGCACCCTTTCCATACCGGAGCGATGGCGCGGCCTTTCCCGTATGTCAGGGGCCAGCCTTGACGCGCGCCCGGCGCCGGGCGGTGCTGCGGTTCTTCGCCGAGGCGGTGGAGAGGCTGTTCACGAGGGCCTCGTAGCGCATGAGCAGATGCTCCACGCGGTCAGCTTCGGTGGCAAATCCACTCGGCGACGAATTCGGCGGCGCCGTGGCGGGCCTCCGTGCCAGATTTCATGGGTGACGGGGTTGAAGACCCATCGGCGGTGCTCTAGATGGCGAGCGTTGGCACTCGCCATGCGTGAGTGCCAGCAAGAGGAAACCCGGGCGGAGCGCGATTGTTCCGCCCCTGAGCACAAGAGGGACTTATGGCATTCACCCCCCTGCACGACCGCGTGCTGGTGCGCCGGATCGAGGCGGAAGAAAAGACCGCCGGCGGCATCATCATCCCCGACACCGCCAAGGAAAAGCCGCAGGAAGGCGAAGTGATCGCAGTGGGCGCCGGTGCCCGCGATGACGACGGCGACCGCATCCCGCTCGACGTCAAGGTCGGTGACCGCATCCTGTTCGGCAAGTGGTCCGGCACCGAAGTCAAGGTCGACGGCGAAGACCTCATCATCATGAAGGAAAGCGATATCCTGGGCGTCATCACGCCGGCCGCCGAAGTGCGCAAGGCCGCCTGAGGAACCGCTTCTTCAATCCAGGAAACAGACCAGAGGACTGAAACATGGCAGCCAAGGAAGTGAAATTCGGGCGCGATGCCCGTGAACGTGTGCTGCAGGGCGTCGATATTCTCGCCGATGCAGTGAAGGTGACGCTGGGGCCCAAGGGCCGCAATGTCGTCATCGAGAAGAGCTTCGGTGCGCCCCGCATCACCAAGGACGGCGTGACGGTCGCCAAGGAAATCGAGCTCAAGGACAAGTATCAGAACCTCGGCGCGCAGATGGTGCGCGAAGTCGCTTCCAAGACCAACGATGTCGCCGGCGACGGCACCACGACGGCGACCGTGCTCGCCCAGGCGATCGTGCGCGAGGGCCTGAAGTCGGTGGCCGCCGGCATGAACCCGATGGACCTGAAGCGCGGGATCGATCTTGCCGTCAACCGCGTGGTCGAGGATCTGAAGGCCCGCTCCAAGCCGGTTTCCGGCTCTGCCGAGATCGCCCAGGTGGGCATCATTTCGGCCAATGGCGACACCATCGTCGGCGAGAAGATCGCCGAGGCGATGGAGAAGGTCGGCAAGGAAGGCGTGATCACCGTCGAGGAAGCCAAGGGTCACGAGTTCGAGCTGGATGTCGTGGAAGGCATGCAGTTCGACCGCGGCTATCTCTCGCCCTACTTCATCACCAATGCCGAGAAGATGCAGGTCGAGCTCGAGGAGCCCTACATCCTCATCCATGAGAAGAAGCTCTCGAACCTGCAGGCGATGCTTCCGATCCTCGAAGCCGTCGTCCAGTCGGGCCGTCCGCTCCTCATCATCGCCGAGGATGTGGAAGGCGAGGCGCTTGCGACCCTCGTCGTCAACAAGCTGCGCGGTGGCCTCAAGGTTGCAGCCGTCAAGGCGCCGGGCTTCGGTGACCGCCGCAAGGCGATGCTGGAAGACATTGCGACGCTGACCGGCGGCGAGATGATCTCCGAGGATCTCGGCATCAAGCTCGAGAATGTGACCCTGGCCATGCTCGGCCGCGCCAAGAAGGTGGTGATCGACAAGGACAACACCACGATTGTCGATGGTGCCGGCTCGACGGATGCGATCAAGGGCCGGGTCGAGCAGATCAAGGCGCAGATCGAGACGACGACCTCCGACTATGACCGCGAAAAGCTGCAGGAGCGGCTGGCGAAGCTCGCCGGTGGCGTTGCCGTCATCAAGGTGGGTGGTGCCACCGAAGTCGAGATCAAGGAGCGCAAGGATCGCGTCGACGATGCGCTGCACGCAACGCGCGCCGCGGTCGAGGAAGGCATCGTGCCCGGTGGCGGCACCGCCCTCCTCTATGCCACCCGCGCGCTCGAGGGCCTGAAGGGCGCCAATGACGACCAGACCCGCGGTGTCGACATCATCCGCCGGGCGCTGCAGGCCCCCGTGCGGCAGATTGCGGCCAACGCCGGCTGGGACGGCGCGGTGGTTGCCGGCAAGCTGCTGGAAGGCACCGACACCAACTTCGGCTTCAACGCCCAGACCGAAACCTACGAGGATCTGGTGAAGGCCGGCGTCATCGACCCGACCAAGGTCGTGCGCACGGCGCTCCAGGATGCCGCATCGGTGGCGGGTCTGCTCATCACCACCGAGGCAACGATTGCCGAACTGCCGGAAGACAAGCCGGCAGCCGGCGGCGGCATGCCCGGCGGCATGGGCGGCATGGACTTCTGAGCCCGAAGGCGGCCGGCGCGATGCGGCAACGCATCGCCGCCGGACCCGAGCCCGGCCGGAAGGCGGCCCACGCGGTGGCTTTGCCGACCCGCGGGCGGTTCTGACCGGCGGGTCAGGTCGCCGACGTGCAAGGGGCCGGGAGGGGGACCTCCCGGCCCTTTCCCTGTCTGCCCATGCCGCACCGGAAGCGGGAAGCCGGCAGCACCGGGAGGCTTTGCACTTTGGAGCCACAGGGTCTATCGGGAAGCGCGCTCGACTGAGGGGACGGGCGCAACCACATGACCGGAAGGACCGCCCATGAAAGCCATCCTCGTGGCCGGGATTGCCCTCGCTCTTGCAGTCCCTGCCCTGTCGCAAGCCCCCGGAGCCCAGATGCAAGCCCCCCTGATCGAACGCCAGAAGCTCTTCGGAAATCCCTCCCGCATCCAGGGCCGGCTGTCGCCCGACGGCAAGTGGCTGTCGTGGATCGCGCCAGTGGATGGCGTGCTCAACATCTGGGTCGCCCCTGCCGACGCGCCGGAGCAGGCGCGCGCCATCACCAACGAGCGCGAGCGGCCCATCCGCGCCCATTTCTGGGCGCCCGACAGTTCCCAGGTGATGTTCATCAACGACCGCGGCGGTGACGAGGATTTCCTTCTCTATGGCGTTGCCCCGACCGGTGGCGAAATCCGCAACTTCACGCCCTTCCCCAAGACCCGCGCGCTCGTCGTCGGCTCCTCCAGCCGGGTGACAGACCGGATCCTCGTGGGCCTCAACAACCGCGACCCGCGCTGGCACGATGTCCACAGCCTCGACCTGGCTTCGGGCAAGCTCAGTCTCGTCCAGCAGAATGACGGCTATTCCGCCTTCATCGCGGATGAGGACCTGGTGCTGCGCGTTGCCATCCGCCCGAATGCCGAGGGCGGGCAGGACTATTTCCGCATGGAAAATGGAAAGGTCGCCGACACACCCTTCCTCACCCATGGGCTCGACGACAGCCAGACGACGGCACCGCTCGGTTTCTCCGCGGACGGCAGGACGCTCTTCTGGGTGGATGCGCGCGGGCGCGACACGGCTGCCATCCATGCGATGGACTGGCCCGCGGGCACGATGCGTGTCCTTGCCGAAGACAAGCGGGTCGATCTGTCCGAAGTGCTCTCCCACCCGGTGACTGGGGCGATCGAGGCGGTCGCGGTCGATTATCTCAAGCCCGAATGGCGGGCGATCTCCGACAGCGTGAAGGCCGACATCGCCTTCCTGAACAGGGAACTTGGCACGTCCTGGAGCGTGGGGTCGCGCACGCTTGCGGACGACAAGTGGGTGGTGGCGTCTGCTTCCTCGACTGCGCCTGCCATCACCTACCTCTATGACCGCAAGGCCAGGCGGCTGACCAAGCTGTTCGAAAGCCGCCCCGAGCTGGCAGGAGCGCCGCTGCTTCCCATGGAGCCGGTCTCGGTCCGTTCGCGCGACGGGAAGACGCTTGTTTCCTATCTCACGCTTCCACCCGGTGCGAAGCGGGGGACGCCGGTGCCCATGGTGCTGTTCGTCCACGGCGGCCCGTGGGCACGCGACTCCTACGGGTTCAACAGCTACGCCCAGTTCCTCGGCAACCGGGGCTATGCCGTGCTCCAGGTGAACTTCCGGGGGTCGACCGGCTTCGGCAAGGGCTTCGTGAATGCCGGCGACGGCGAATGGGGCGGGAAGATGCACGACGACCTGATCGATGCGGTCAACTGGGCCGTTGCCGAGAAGATCGCCGATCCCAAGCGCATTGCCATCATGGGCGGTTCCTATGGCGGCTACGCGACGCTTGCCGGGCTCACCTTCACGCCCGACACCTTCGCCTGCGGGGTGGACATCGTCGGCCCGTCGAACCTCTTCACCCTGCTCTCGACGGTGCCGCCTTACTGGGAAGCCTTCCGCAAGCAGTTGATCGCGCGCATGGCGGATCCCGAGACGGAGGAAGGCCGCAAGTGGCTGAAGGAGCGCTCGCCGCTGACCCATGCCGAGCGGATCAGGCGGCCGCTGCTCATCGGCCAGGGCGCGAACGACCCGCGCGTGAAGCAGGCCGAATCCGACCAGATCGTGGCGGCCATGCAGGCGAAGAACATCCCTGTCACCTATGTGCTGTTCCCGGACGAGGGCCATGGCTTTGCCCGGCCGGAGAACAACATCGCCTTCATGGCGATTGCCGAGAACTTCCTGGCCAACTGCATCGGCGGCCGCGCCGAGCCGATCGGCGCGACGCTTGCGGTCTCGTCCGCCAAGGTGCCGCACGGCGCGGAATATGCGCCGGGCGTCAAGGACG
>JBDNCK010000126.1:0-5775 GCA_046719675.1 Sphingomonadaceae bacterium
GCGCGACGATGCACCACGCCAGTCTGAACATTGCCATATCAGGCGCGTCCGCGACAGTAAGTTCCGCAAGGGGGCGGTCAACCGGCAAGGCTGGCCGCCTGGCCGGTGCCTGCGTGTCCGGGGGGGGCTGGCGGATGGGGGTTGCCGGTCAGATGAGGCCGCGGTTCCCCCAGGGGTCGGGGGCGGGGGCGGCAAGGCCGTCCGGGTCGGCGGCAAGGGTGGTGAAGGCTTCGTGCTGCGAAAGGAAGACGCGGCCGGACAGATCTTCGAGGAAGTGGGACTTCTTCAGCCGGTCCATGACGGGGCCCTTCACTTCGGAGAGGTGGAGGCGGATGCCTGCGTCGGCGAGGCGGTGGTTGATCGCCTCGAGGCTTTCCAGTGCGGAGGAATCGATCGCGTTGACCGCCGAGCACATCAGGATGACATGCCGCAGCTCCGGGCGCTCGGCCACCTGCTCGAGCACGAACTCCTCGAGCCAGCGGGCGTTGAGATAGGAGAGCGTCTCGTCGATGCGGATGGTGAGGAGGTGCGGGAAGGTCACCACCTCGTGGCGCAGGACGTTGCGGAAATGCTCGGTGCCGGGCACGCGGCCGACGATGGCGGCGTGCGGGGTGGCGCTGCGCCAGAGGTGGAGGATGAGGCTGGTGACGACTCCGGCGATGATCCCCGGCTCGACTCCGGCAAAGAGGGTGACGGCAATGGTGATCGCCATGGCGGCGAAGTCGCGGCGGGAATAGCGGAAGGTGCGCGGCAGCGCGCGCGTGTCGATAATGGAAAGCACGGCCACGATGATGGTGGCGGCAAGCGTTGCCACCGGCAGCTTCTCGAGGGCGGGCGTGAGGAAGAGGGCGGCAAGGAGGATGCCGACGGCCGTGAAGGCGCCGGCGGCCGGCGTTTCGGCGCCGGCATCGAAATTGACGACCGAACGCGCAAAGCCGCCGGTGACGGGATAGCCGCCGGTGGCAGCGGCTGCGATGTTGGCAGCCCCCAGGCCGACGAGTTCCTGGTCGGGCACGATCTGCTGGCGGCGGCGGGCGGCGAGCGTCTGGGCGACGGACACGGATTCGACGAAGCCGACGAGCGCGATCAGGAAGGCGGGGACGAGGAGCGGGCTCCAGCGTGCGGCATCGAAGGCGGGCAGGCCGATGGGCGGCAGGCCGGCGGGAATGCGGCCGACGGTGGCAACGCCCCTGGCCTCGAGGTCGAGGAGGACGACGGCGGCAATGGAGGCAAGGACGGCGAGCGCCGGGCCGGTGCGGGCGGCAAGATCGGCCGCGCGCGCGCCCAGCCCGAGGCGGCGGAGCGTGGGCTTCAGGAACCGGCGCGCCCAGACGAGGAAGGCGATGGTGGCAAGGCCGACGGCAAGCGTCGGGCCGTTGATCGCAGCGAGATGGGGGGCAAGGCGGGCGAGCATGTCGGGCACCGTGTCGCCGCCGCCGGGGATGCCGAGGATGTGCCGGACCTGCGAGAGGGCAATCAGCAGGCCCGAGGCGGTGATGAAGCCGGAGATGACGGGATGCGAGAGAAGATTGGCAAGAAAGCCGAGCCGCAGCACGCCCATGGCCACCAGCATCAGGCCGGAGAGCAGGGCAAGCGCGAGCGCTGCTTCCAGATACTCAGGCGTGCCCGGGGTGGCGACACTGCCGGCTGCCGTTGCCGTCATCAGCGAGATGACGGCGACCGGCCCGACGGCGAGCGTCCGGCTGGTTCCGAACAGGGCATAGGCGATGAGCGGGGCGATCGAGGCATAGAGGCCGACTTCGGCGGGAAGCCCGGCAAGCAGCGCATAGGCGAGGCTCTGCGGCACCAGCATGATGGTGACGACGATGGCGGCCACCAGGTCGCTGGCCGCCTGCTGGCCGGTGTAGGCGCGGCCCCAGTCGAGGATGGGAAGCGCGCGGGCGAGGTTCACGCGCGGGACGCGACCATCCGGTGGGCAAGCATGCCGGCGAGCATGGCCAGGACGAAGACGCCCGCGCGGCCCGGTGCCAGCGCGAGATCGGCAATGGCCGGGCCGGGGCAGAGCCCGGCGACCCCCCAGCCGACTCCGAACAGAATGGCGCCGAGCGCGAGCTTGAGGTCGAGCTTTTGCGTTTCCGGAAGTGCAAAGCTGCTGTCGGCGAGCGGGGCGGCAAGGCGGGGCCGGATCGCCCAGGCGATCGCCATGGGAAGGATGGCGCCGGCCATCACGAAGGCAAGGGTGGGATCCCATTGCCCCGCGAGGTCGAGAAAGGCGCGCACGCGCGCCGGGTCCGCCATGCCGGAGACGGCCAGGCCGGCGCCGAAGAGCGTGCCGGCAACGAGCGCGATGGCACCGCGGATCATGGCATCAGCCCTGCAAGGCGGAAGGCGAAGACGGTGGCAAAGCCGGCGCCCATGAACAGAAGCGTGGCAAGGAGCGAGCGGCGCGACAGGCGCGAGAGCCCGCACACGCCATGGCCGCTGGTGCAGCCCGAGCCGAGCCTGGTGCCGAAGCCGACGAGGAGACCGCCGGCAACGAGGATGGCAATCGAGTCGGGAAAGCGGGTGACGACCGGGCCATGGAGGAGGGCAACCAGCGCCGCGCCAAGCGGCAGGCCGAGGATGAAGAAGCCAGCCACCGGCCGCGGGGCGCCAGTGTCGGCAAGCCCGGTCGCGCGGGCGGCAAGCCCCGAGACTCCGGCAATGCGGCCCAGCCCGATGAGCATGATGGCCGCCGCCAGCCCGATCATCAGGCCGCCGACGAAGCCGGCAGCCGGCATGGCATGGGGAAAGGCTTCAAGAACCGGGGCAAACATCAGAGGAGGTTGAGCGGGAGCTTGAGGTAGCGGGTGCCATTGGCCTCCGGCTCGGGCAGGTGGCCGGCGCGGATGTTGACCTGGATGGAGGGCAGGATGAGCCGCGGCATGGCAAGGGTTGCATCGCGCGCGTCGCGGAAGGCGACGAATTCCTCTTCGGTCGTTCCCTCCTTCACATGGATGTTGTGGCGGCGCTGGTCGCCGATGGTCGTCTCCCAGACGAAATGGTCGCGGCCGGGCGCCTTGTAGTCATGGCAGAGGAAGACGCGGGTGGCATCGGGCAGCTGCAGCAGCCGCTGGATCGAGCGGAACAGCGTGCGCGACGAGCCGCCGGGAAAGTCGCAGCGCGCGGTGCCATAGTCGGGCATGAAGAGCGTGTCGCCGATGAAGGCGGCATCGCCGATGACGAAGGCGATGTCTGCCGGCGTGTGGCCGGGAACATGCAGCACCCGCGCCTCGAGATTGCCGATCCGGAACAGGTCGCCGTCGGCGAAGAGATGGTCGAACTCTCTGCCGGCAAGCGAGACACTGTCACCCAGGTGGAAGATCTTCTGGAAGACGCCCTGCACGGTGGCGATATGGCCGCCGATCGCGATCTTCCCGCCCAGCCGTTCCTGCAGGAAGGGGGCAGCGGAGAGATGGTCGGCATGGGCGTGGGTCTCGAGGATCCACTCGACGGTGAGGCCCTGTTCCTTGACATGGCCGAGCACCTGTTCGGCATGATCGGTGCTGGTGCGGCCCGAGGCCTGGTCGAAATCGAGCACGCTGTCGATGATGGCGGCCCGCTTCGTCTCGGGGCAGCTGACGATGTGGGTCGCCGTGAAGGTTTCCTCGTCGAAGATGGTGTGGACGACCGGGCGAGGCGTCTGGCCGGCGAGCGCGCGCTCCACCAGATCCCGGGCGGCGGCAAGGGCCTTGTCTTCCGATTGCATGAACCTGTCCTCAGGCAAGATTTTCTATCCTGTCCAGATAGGGCAGCTTTCCGGGTCTGCAATGGCAGCTGCTATGCCGCCTTCGGCACCCCTGCCATCAGCGGGCGGGTGGCCGCTTCCAGCCAGGCGGCCTCGGCACCCGCGAGGTGGGGCAGGTGCGCCGCGCGCACGCGGGCGTGGTAGCCGTCGAGCCAGGCGATCTCGGCGGGCGTGAGCAGCGCGGGTTCGACGAGGCGCAGGTCGATGGGGGCAAGGGTCAGCGTCTCGAAGGCGAGCATGGGTTCGACATCGCCTTCGCGCGGGTCTTCGACGACGAGCACGAGATTCTCGATGCGGATGCCCCAGTGGCCGACATGGTAGAAGCCGGGCTCGTTGGAGAGCACCATGCCGGGTACCAGCGGCTCGTCGATCCCCGGCGCGCCGGCAGCTGCGGCAATCCGCTGCGGGCCTTCGTGGACGGAGAGGAAATGGCCGACGCCATGGCCCGTGCCATGGGCATAATCGAGGCCGGCGGCCCACAGGAACTGGCGGGCGAGGATGTCGAGCTGGCCGCCGCGCGTGCCCATGGGGAAGCGGGCAGTGGCAAGCGCGATATGGCCCTTGAGCACGCGGGTGAAGCGGTCCCGCATTTCGGGCGTGGGCGTGCCGATGGGGATGACGCGGGTGATGTCGGTGGTGCCATCGGGATACTGGCCGCCGGAGTCCACCAGATAGAGGCTGTTGCCTTCGAAGCGGCGGTTGCTGCGCGGCGTTGCGCGGTAATGCGGGAAGGCGCCGTTGGGTCCGAAGGCGGAGATGGTGTCGAAGGAGAGATCCTTCAGAAGGTTCGACTGGCGGCGGAAGGCCTCGAGCCGCGCGGCGGCCGACAGCTCGTCGAGCCGGCCCGACGGCGCCTCGGCATCGACAAAGGCGAGGAAGCGGGTGACGGCAAGACCATCGCGCACATGGGCGGCGCGGATGCCGGCGGCCTCCGTCTCGGACTTGGCGGCCTTGAGCGCGACGATCGGATCGCGGCCGGCAACGAGGGTGGCGCCGGCGGCTGCCAGCGCATCGCGGATGGCAACGGCCGCAGCGGCCGGGTCGAGGAGGACCCGCCGGCCCGAAAGCGCGGCAAGGGCGGCGCGGAATTCGGCATAGGGGGCAAGCGCCACGTCGGCGCCGAGGTGGGCGGCCATGTCTTCGGAGAGTTTCTCGGGCGCGACGAAGAGCGTGGCGGTGGCATCTGCCCGCACGAGGGCAAAGGCTTCGGCGACCGGGGTTCGCGGCACGTCGGAGCCGCGGATGTTGAAGGCCCAGGCGATGGAATCGAGCGCGGTGACGACGCCGATGTCTGCGCCCTTCGTGCGCAGTGCTTCGGCGATCAGCGCGAGCTTCTCGGCGACGGTGCGGCCGGCAAACGCCGTCTCGTGCGGGACGATCCGGCCAGCGGGGCGGGCGGGCTGGTCGGCCCAGACCTGGTCGATGGGGTTGGGCTCGACGGCGATGAAGCGCACGGCAGGCGCAGCAGCCGCGAAGGCGGCAAGCTGGTCTGGCGTGTGGAGCCAGGGGTCGTAGCCGATGCGCGCGCCGGCAGCCGCGTTGGCGTGGAGCCAGCGCGCCGGATGCTCGGCGGGAACGCCGAGGATGGCGAACTGCTCGGGATCGACCTCGTCCTTCACCTGCAGCGTGTAGCGGCCATCGACGAAGATGGCAGCGGCCTCGCGCAGGACGACGGCGCTGCCGGCCGAGCCGGTAAAGCCGGTGAGCCATTCGAGGCGCCGCGCGTAGGGGGCGACATATTCGCTGCCGTGCGCGTCGGTGAGCGGCACGAGGAAGCCGTCGAGATTGCGGGCGGCAAGTTCGGCGCGCAGGGCCGCAAGGGGTGAGTCGGTCATGGGGTGAATCTAGGGAGTGCCGCAGGCTCTGGCCAGCCGGGGGCAACAAGGGCGAGCGCCTTGAACAGGCGGCCCATGGCGCCGGCACCGGCCAGCCGCGCGGCCGCCGCCTCGATCCCGGCGCGGGTGTCGCGGCTGGCCGCGGCCTTGAGCGCTTCGGCGCGCTGGCGCAGCCCGAGCGCAAGGAGGAAG
>JBDNCK010000127.1:0-5716 GCA_046719675.1 Sphingomonadaceae bacterium
CGCGCGCACCGGAATGTTAGCCGGTCAGCGCTTAGCCCAGCTCGATCCGGCTCACGTCGAAGCCGGCGCCCTGCAGCGACTCGATCAGCCGCTCCAGATGCTCGGGGCCGCGGGTCTCGCACTCGATCTCGGTGATCAGCCCCTTGGCCGGAAGGGTCGTGAAGATCCGGTGGTGGGACACCTCCAGGATGTTCACCTGCTGCTGGTCGAAGATGCGCGCCACGGCATAGAGCTGGCCGGGCCGGTCCTTCAGGCGAATCCGCAGCCGCGCCAGCCGCCCGGAGCGCGCCAGATCCCGGAGCAGCACATTGGCAAGCAGGCGCGTGTCGATGTTCCCGCCGCACAGGATGAGCCCGACATTGCGGCCGCGGAACCGCCGCGGATTGGCAATCAGCGCTGCAAGGCCGGCAGCGCCTGCGCCTTCCACCACCGTCTTCTCGATGGAGAGCAGAAGCGCCACCGCCCGCTCGAGATCCCGCTCGCCCACCAGCAGGATGTCGGAGACGAGCGCGCGCACGATCTGGACGGTCAGCTCGCCCGGCGCCTTGACGGCAATCCCCTCG
The DNA here is from genome assembly GCA_046719675.1 of Sphingomonadaceae bacterium. Taxonomy (GTDB): domain Bacteria; phylum Pseudomonadota; class Alphaproteobacteria; order Sphingomonadales; family Sphingomonadaceae; genus Thermaurantiacus. The sequence continues at coordinate 564 of JBDNCK010000127.1, forward strand.
GCAAGCGTGTCGCCGTCGGCCACCACCGGGTCGCCCGAAAGCGTCGCCTTCATCGACGGGTAAAGCTCTGCCTGCACGCCGATGACCTCGGCGTCGGGCCGCAGGTGCGCAGCTGCAATCGCCGTCCCGGAAATCAGCCCGCCGCCGCCGATCGGCACCAGGAGCGTATCCACCTCGGGCGCATCGTCCAGAAGCTCGACGGCCGCCGTGCCTTGCCCTGCGATGATCCTCGGATCGTCGAACGGATGCACGAAGACCAGTCCGCGCTTTTCCGCAAGCGCCATGGCATGGGCATGGGATTCCTCGAGCTTCTCGCCATGGAGCACCACCAGCGCATCATGGCCCTCGGTCTGCTGGACCTTGATGAGCGGCGTGTGGCGCGGCATCACGATGGTGGCCGGAATGCCGAGCCGCCGGGCGTGATAGGCAAGCCCCTGGGCATGATTGCCCGCCGACATGGCGATCACGCCACGCGCCCGCTCCTCCTCGCTCAGCGCCAGCAGCCGGTTGAGGGCGCCGCGCTCCTTGTAGGCAGCCGTGAACTGGAGATTCTCGAACTTCAGCCAGACATTGGCGCCAACAATCTCCGAAAGGGTCCGGCTCCTGAGCGTTGGCGTGCGGATGACCTGGCCGGAAATGGCGGCTGCTGCCGCCTCGATGTCGGCGAAGCAGACGGGAAGGGCAGGCGCGGGCTTGATCCGGGTGGCCATGGCAAGCGGCGCGGCTAGCGCACCGGCGCTGCAAGGGCAAAGGGAAACTCTTGCCAGGATGGACCGGGCAGGGCTTTCTGCAGCCCGACCGGCCAAGGGGAAATCATGCGGCTCATCCTTCTTGCGTTCCTGCTGATGGCGGCTTCCGCCGACGCCCGCACGCTCATCGTCAATGCCAACGGCATCACGCTCACGCAGGAAGGCGAAGTCCGGCGCTTTGCCATGCTGCTCACCGGAGACGACGGCCGCGTCGAGGCGGTGCTGCCGCGCGGGGCGAAGGAGCCGCCGCTCAGGCAAGGGGATTTCCGCCTCGACGCGAAGGGGGCAACGCTGCTGCCGGGCTTCATCGACGCGCACGGGCATCTGATGGGGCTCGGGTTCCGGCTCACCCAGCTCGATCTTTCGGAAACCACCTCGCTGGAGGACGCGCTTGCAAGGGTGGCGGACGCGCAAGGGGGCCCGCAGGGAAGCTGGCTGCGCGGGCGCGGCTGGAACCAGGTCCGCTGGGGTCAGGACTTCCCCACCGCAGCCGACCTCGACCGAGTGGCGCCCGGGCGGCCCGTCTATCTCGAGCGGGTCGACGGGCATGCCGCCTGGGTCAACCGCGCGGCGCTGAAGGCCGCCGGGATCACGGCGGCCACGAAGGATCCGCCAGGCGGGCGCATCCTCCGGGATGGCAAGGGCGAGCCAACCGGAATCCTCATCGATTCGGCGATGGCGCTGGTGAGCGCGGCCATGCCGCCGCCCACGCCGCTCGAGCGCGACCGGGCGCTGGCAGCCGCGCTCCGGCATCTGGCCGAGCATGGCGTGACCGGCCTCCATGACATGGGGGTCACGCCCGAGGACTGGAACCTCTATCGCGCGCTTGGGGACAGCGGCCGGCTGACGGCGCGGATCACCGCCTATGCCGCGGGGCTGGAGGCCGTGGATGCGATCGCGCCGCTTGGCCCCACCCCATGGCTCTACGACGACCGGCTGCGCCTGCAGGGGGTGAAGCTCTACGCGGACGGCGCGCTGGGCTCGCGCGGCGCCTTCCTGAAGGCGCCCTATGCCGATGATCCGAAGAACCGCGGCCTCAGGTTCCTCGACGACGCCAGGCTCCAGAACCTCATGAGCCGGACGAACTTCATCGGCTATCAGCTGGCGATCCACGCCATTGGCGATGCCGCCAACGCCCAGGTGCTCGATGCCTTCACCGAAATCGGCAACACCTATGGCCGCCGCTTCCGCAACCGCATCGAACATGCCCAGATCCTCGATCCGGCCGACATCCCGCGATTCGCGGCGCTGGGGATCATCGCCTCCGTGCAGCCCGTCCATGCGACATCCGACCGGACGATGGCCGAAGCCCGCCTCGGGCCGGACCGGCTCGCCGGCGCCTATGCCTGGAACAGCCTGCGCAAGGCAGGCGCCGCACTCGCCTTCGGGTCCGACGCGCCGGTGGAGCCGGTCAATCCCTTCCTCGGCATTGCTGCCGCCGTCACGCGCGACGGCTGGCGCATGGAGGAGGCGCTGCCAGTGGAGGCAGCGCTTGCCGGCTTCACCGTCTGGGCAGCACGCGCCGGCCTTGCCGACGGAAGGGTCGGAGAGCTGGTGCCGGGCGCCTGGGCGGACTTCGTGCTGCTCGACCGCAATCCGCTCACCGTAGCACCCGACGAGCTCGCCACCCTCCGCGTGCTTGAAACCTGGGTTGCCGGCGCGCGCGTCTTCCAGCGCCCGGCGGCGCGCGAGCCGCTGCGCTAGGGCGATCGAACGGCAGCGCCCGCGCGGTCGATCTTCAGGCGCGTGAGGCCCTTGGGAAGGCCCTGCGCCAGCGCGGCCGCCACGGCGTCGGCCACGGCCTCTGGGCCCTTCAGGGTTGCTGGATCCTCGCCGGGAAATGCGCGGGCCCGCATCCTTGTGGCCGTTGCCCCGGGATCGACGATGAGCGCCTTCACGCCAAGCGCCTGCATCTCGTCGGCATAGGTGCCAAGCATCACTTCGAGCGCCGCCTTGCTCGCGGCATAGGGGCCCCAATAGGCCCGCCCCCCGGCGGCCACACTGCTCGTCAGCCCGACGACGGCACCCCGCGCCCGCCGCAGCAGGGTGTCGAAGGCGCGGATCAGTCGCCACTGCGCCGTGACGTTGAGCGCCATCACCTCCTCGAACTCCCGCGGTGTCACATGGCCAAGCGGCGAAAGCGTGCCGAGCATGGCCGCATTTAGCACCAGCAGGTCGAGCCTTTCCCATCGGCCGCCGATGGCAGCAGCAAGCTTGTCGATGTCATCGTGGCGCGACAGGTCGAGCGGGGCGATGGTGGCAGTGCCGCCCGCGGCATGGATGCGGTCGTCCGTCTCGACAAGCCCGGCCTCGGTCCGGGCCGTCAGCAGGACATGGAAGCCGTCGGTCGCCAGTCGCACGGCGATCGCCTGGCCGATCCCGCGGCTGGCCCCCGTTACCAGCGCGACGGGCTTGTCGGCCCCCTGGTGCCCGGGGCCGTTCATTGCGCGGCCAGCAGGCTGAACTGGTCGGCAGTCTCAGCCTCCTGGTCGGTCAGGCGGGTCGGATAGGCGCCGGTGAAGCAGGCGTCGCAGTGGGTGGGGCTGTCGGGATCGCGCCCCGGCTCCTTGAGCGCGCGGTAGAGCCCGTCGATCGAAAGGAACGCAAGGCTGTCGGCTCCGATGAAGGCCTTCATGCCGGAAACCCCCATCTTTGCTGCCAGCAGCTTCGAACGCACCGGCGTGTCAACACCGTAGAAGCAGCTGTGGGTGGTGGGCGGCGAGGCAATGCGCAGATGCACTTCGCGCGCCCCCGCCTCGCGCAGCATCTGCACGATCTTGACCGAGGTGGTGCCGCGCACGACCGAATCATCGATGAGCACAAGGCGCTTGCCTTCGATGAGCGCGCGGTTGGCATTGTGCTTCAGCTTCACGCCCAGGTGGCGGACGGCCTCGCCCGGCTGGATGAAGGTGCGCCCGACATAATGGCTGCGGATGATCCCCAGTTCGAAGGGGATGCCCGAGGCCTGCGAGAAGCCGATGGCAGCCGGCGTTCCGGAATCGGGAACCGGCACCACCATGTCGGCGGCAACCGGCGCCTCGCGCGCCAGTTCTGCCCCGATCCGTTTCCGCACCTCGTAGATGGACTGGCCGCCGGAGAGCGAATCGGGCCGCGAGAAATAGACATGCTCGAAGATGCACGGCCGCGGCCGCTCGCGGCGGAACGGATGGAGCGAGCGGATTCCGGCGCTGTCGACGGTGATGAGCTCGCCCGGTTCCACCTCGCGCAGCAATGTCGCCCCCACGACATCGAGCGCGACCGTCTCGGAGGCTGCAATCACCGCTTCCCCGAGCTGCCCGAGCACCAGCGGCCGGAAGCCGAGCGGATCGCGCGCGACGATCAGCCCCTCGCGCGAGAGACAGACGAGCGACCAGGCGCCTTCCACTTCGCGCAGCGCATCGATGAAGCGGTCGAGCAGGGTGCGCTGGGTGGAGGTTGCGATCAGGTGGATGATGACTTCGGTGTCGCTCGTCGACTGGAAGATGGCGCCCCGCTCGGTCAGCCGGCGCCGCAGCGCAGCCGCATTGGTGATGTTGCCATTGTGGGCAACCGCGAATCCGCCGCTCGCCAGCTCGGCGAACAGCGGCTGGACGTTGCGGAGCGCCGATGCCCCGGTTGTCGCATAGCGGTTGTGCCCGATCGCGATCCGCCCTGGCAGCCGCGCGATCACGTCCTCGCGGTCGAAATTGCCCGCGACATGTCCCATCGCCCGGTGGACATGAAATTCCACGCCATCGAAGCTGACGATTCCGGCTGCCTCCTGGCCGCGATGCTGGAGCGCGTGCAGGCCAAGCGCGACGGCGGCCGCCGCCTGGTCGACGCCATGCACCGCAAAGATCCCGCATTCCTCGTGGAACCGGTCATCCGCGAAGGGGTGAACCAAGCTGTCAAGCATCGCAGATCCCGTGTCGCCGTCGCGCTATCTAGGGACGCCCGGCCGATTTGTCGCTAGGCAAAGTGTCATGGAAGCGTAAAGCGCACTGCATGCCCGAGCCCTTCGCTCCGAAGTTCGACGCATCCGGCCTGCTGACGGCCGTCGTCACCGATTCAAGGTCGGGAGCGTTGCTGATGGTTGCGCACATGAACCAGGAAGCAATCGAGCGGACCCGCGCGACCGGCTTCGCGCACTTCTGGTCCCGCTCGCGCCAGCGCCTGTGGAAGAAGGGCGAGACCTCGGGCCATGTGCTTGCCGTCCGCGAGATCCGGGTCGATTGCGACCAGGATGCACTCTGGCTGCTTGCGGAGCCGGCCGGGCCTGCCTGCCACACGGGTGCGCCCAGCTGCTTCTTCCGCCGCCTGTCGGAGGACGGCCTGCTCGAATCATCCGATCCGGACTGACTGCCCCGCAACCGTTTACCATCCGCGACGTATCTGGCTTCAGACGGTGGCCATCCCCCCCCTGAG
>JBDNCK010000013.1:0-14193 GCA_046719675.1 Sphingomonadaceae bacterium
AGACCTGCGCCCGGCTCGCCCGGAACACCATCGGGCGGCGCCAGCCTCCGGAAGGGCTCGAAGACGCTCGGAAGATCCTCCGGCGAGATGCCGCGGCCCTCGTCCCGGATCGCCAGCTGCACCTGGGCGTTCCCCAGCTCCACGGCAGCGTCGACGCAGGTTCCGTCAGGACTGTATTTGAGCGCATTGCCGAGGATGTTCTGGACGGCACGGGTGATGAGCGCCCGATCCCCCTTCACCAGGGCTTCCTCGTCCGGCACGGTGGTCCTGACCGAGATGGCGCGGGCCCGGGCAAGCGGATAGAGATCGTCGACCGCATCGAGGAGGACCTCGGAAAGGTCCAGGGGCTCCATCGCCGGCCGGGCATTGCCGACCCGCGCGAACTGCACATATTGTTCGGCAAGCTCGAGGGTCTGGCCGGCATAGCGGGCGATGCGCTCGCGCAGCTCCTGCGGGAGGCCATCGCCTTCCGACTGCAGCAGCGCGAGAATCGAGGCCTGTGGGCTGCGCATGTCATGCGTCAGGAGCCTGAGCGCCTCCTCGCGCTGTCGTTCCGTTTCGCGCAGGCCCGTGATGTCGGCCAGCCGGACGATCCAGCCCAGCGGCCGCCGCGCGTCGTCCGAGAAGAAGGCAAGGCGGACATCGAGCACCCGGCCATCGGGCAGGCTCCATTCGCGTGTCTGCTGGGGTGGCAGGAAGCCCCCGGCGATGATCGATGCGAGCGCGCGCACCTCGGCGGCCAGCGCCGGGTCCCCTGCGTGCAACGCATCGAGGACGGCAGCGATCGGCAGGCCCTCGATCGCCAGTGCGAGCCGATCGCCGACGAGCGCGCGGGCGGCCTCGTTGGCGATGAGGACGATGCCGTCGAGATCGGTCACCAGTGCTGCATCGGGAAGGCTGTCGAGGGATTCGGCAATGAAGCGCTTGAGATCGCGTACATCGCGTATGGCGGCATGCATGAGGGCGATCTGCCGCTCGACCGCATCGCCCACCGGCAGGTTCGAATCGCGCGGAAGCACCGAAGGTTCCGCAGCCAGCGCCTCGAGCTCGGAGGCCATGTAGCGGTTGGCGACATCCAGCCGCCGCCAGCCCCACAGGGGAAAGACGAGGGCGATGGCAGCAAGGGCGTTGGCCGGGGGCAGCCAGAGGCCCGCAAGCGCCAGGATGCCAGCCGACAGCGCCACGACGACCAGCGCCACGGCAACCCCCAGCCACAGGTTCACGCGCGGGCCAAAGAGGAGCAGGCTCGCCATCAGCAGCAGGACGGGCACCAGCGTGAAGGCAAGCCGCGCGGCAAGGCCGGCTTCCTCCACCCGATCGTCTGCCAGTTCGCCGTCGATGTAGTTGGCCAAGAGCTCGACACCCGGCATCGCCTCGGCGCGGCCGGCGAGCGGCGTGGCAAAGCGGTCGCCCAGCCCGGCGCCGGTCGCCCCCACGAGGATGATCCGGTCTTTCAGGAACGCCTCGGGCAGCCGCCCTTCGAGCACGTCCACGAAGGAGGCCTGCTGGAAGCCGCCTGCAAGCCCTGCAAAGCGGATGCGGGGCGAGGGCTGCTCGATGACGGGCGTTCCCGTTCGGGCGGCGGCAGGTTGGACGGATGCGCCCCTGGCAACCGCCAGCACCGCATCGGCGAAATGGGGCCAGGGCGGAGCCGCCGCTGCCGGCGCGAGGCGCTTCAGGCCGCGCACGATCCCGTCCGAATCGGGCCGGATGGTGGCATGGCCCAGGGTGGCAGCTTCGGCGAGCGCGCCCACCGGGCGAAAGACGGCCGAGGCCGCGCCGTCATAGCCGGGCGTTTCCAGCATATAGGGGAGCACCACCTTGCCCGCATTGGCCATGGCCTGCGCCAGGCGGACATCCGCCTCATGATCGGGGCCCGGCTCGAGAAACAGGACATCATAGCCGATCGCGCGCGGGGAGACGGCCGCCAGACGCTCGATGACACGGGCATGCGTGTCGCGCGGCCAGGGCCACTGGCCGAGCGCTGCCAGGCTGCGGTTGTCGATCCCCACGATCAGGAGCCGGTCGGAGGCAACGCGCGGCCGCTCCCGCAGCACGGCATCGTACAGCAGGTTGTCCGCCCGCTCGAGCGGACGGACGATGCTGGCAAGAAGGATGGCAGCCAGCATCGCCGCCAGCAGGATCGACCACTCCAGCAAAAGGCTGCGGCGTCCGCGAAGCCCCTGGTCGGCTGCGGCCTGCTCCCGCGCCACTGCCCCGCGAACCGGTTGCTCCACCCTGGGCGTCAGCGCCCGCCCGGGCGCCCGGCGCGCTGCCGGCAGCGCAGGGCGCGATGCCGCCGGCGCAGGGCAAGCCCGACCATGCCAAAACCGACGATGAACATGGCCCATGTTCGTGGTTCAGGAATCGCCGGAGGAGCGGACGGCAGCAATATGCCCCCGCTTGCCCCTTCGCTGCCGCCGGGCGGCGCGGGAAGGACAGGCGGGATCACGGCTGGCGGCAGGGCCGGGGGCGGCTGCAGCGCGGGCGGGGGCACCACCACCGGCCCTCCTCCCCCACCCGGCACAGGCGGCAGCGGCGGCGGATTGACGAGATCCTCATCGCCGGACCGGTTGCGCGGCCAGCCACCGCCCCAGCCGCCGCCCCAGCCGCCCCAGCCGCCAGGACCAGCACCGGAGCGGCCGCCGGAGAAGGCATCGGCACCCGTGGCGCCGCCCAGCGCCGACCAGGCAGCCGGCGCATTGCCTCCGCCGCCGCCGCGGGCCCCGGGCGCGTCCTCGGACGAGTCGCCTTCCTCCTCCGCCTCGGCCTCGCCCAGCACCGCCGCCGCGGCGGATGCGAAGGAGTCGACCGCAGCCTCTCCCGGCGTGACCGGGGCCGGCAGCGCTTGCTGCAGAAGCGTCGTGCCCGCCGTCCTGTCATCCGGGCGTTCCCGTCCTTCCCCGCGCCCGCTGCTGTTGCGATCCCCGCTGCTCCGGTCGGCCGCATGGTGCCGCTGCTCGAAACGGAAGCGGGCCGGCAACCCTTCAAGGCCTTCCGGCGTGATGGCCGAGACTTCGAGGAAATAGGTCCCGGCTCCAAGCGAATCGAACCGGAAGCGGCCATCCTGCGATTGCGCCTCGGCCACCTGATCCCGCATGGCCTCGTCGGTGGCGAGCAGCGCGCGGTAGCGCAGGTCAGGATCCGCCGTGACGGCGAAGGAGGCCGCGCGCGAATCGACGACCAGCGGCACATCAAGCGCTTCGGGCGCGGGCGGCAGCGCGATCGTCTCGCCCACCCCTTGCGCATCCATCACAAGCCCCTGTGCCGCCAGGACGGCCGTCTCGGGGCCGCCGGCAACGAAGGCCCCGACCCTGCCCTCGAGCACGGTCAGCAGCGCGCGTTCCTCGCCGGGCGTGAAGCGGACCCGGAAGTCGGTTCCGCGCACGGCAGCCACGCCCGTTGGAGTCCCCACCTCATAGCGGCTGGTGGGATCCCGGATTGGCTCCACGCGCGAACGCGTGCCGCCGCGCTCGACGGCCAGCCGCCTGTCGATCGCGTTGTTGAGGGTGTACCGTCGCAGCCGCTCGAGCTTGATGGCGCTGTTGGTCGGAAGCGAGACTTCGCTGCCGTCGGGGAAACGCAAGGTCACAAAGCCAACGGGCCCCGTCTCGATCCGGTCCCCTTCCGAAAGCAGCAGGCCGCGCCGCGCCTCGACCGGGCGGCCACCAACGCGCGCCGTCACGGCACCGCGAAAGGCAATGACTTCTGCTGCGAGCGGCGTCCGCTTCAGCCAGCCGACATCGAGCAGGAGGCGCGCGCCGGGTTGCAGCGCGCCCGGATCGTCGATCCGGTTGAGCGCGCGCGCCTTGCGCCAGTCCGATGGCTCCAGGAAATGCCGGTCGGCCAGGGCCTCGAGACTGTCGCCCCCCCTGGCGACATAGAGGATGAGGTCCCCGGTGTCGCGGGATGCAACCGATGCCCCTTCGCCCATGGCCCGCCACGAGGCGACCGATGCGCCCGCTGACAGGAGCAGGAGAGGAGCGAGAATCTTCCACATCAGTCGGGCGTACGCACCATTTCCGGCGGCGGCTGCCGGCCCGCGCCCCCGCGAACCGGCAGGCGCAGCCTGCCATCCGACCCCCCGACGTCTGACCGCTCCAGCCTGTAACCGTAGCTGTAGACCGGGAGAAGACGATAGCCGAGTTCGGCGCGCAAGCGCAACTTGGCGCGGATCTTGGAGACATGGGCGTCGAGCGTGCGCGATTCGATGTCGGCGGCCGTCCCCCAGATCGTCTCGAGCAGCCAGCTGCGGGCCAGCGGCCGCGCCAGATTCTCGAAGAAGGCAAGCGCCAGCGCGAATTCCTTGGCCGTCAGCTTCACGGTCTGGTTGTCGAAGCTCACGGTCTCGGTCGTGCGGTCGAAGCAATAGGGGCCAAAGGTCGCGATTGCGGTTGCCGGCTTGGCAAGCCCTGCCCGCCGCAGGATGGCATCCGCCCTTGCCCGGAAGACCTCGGGCACCAGCGGCTTCACGATATAGTCATCCGCCCCCGATTCGAGTCCCCGCACCACGTCGGCATCGTCCGCGCGCGAGGTGATCATGAGAACCGGAGTCGAAGCCCAGGGCCCGGCCCTCAGATGCTGGAGCACCTCGATGCCGCTCATGTCGGGCATGGTCCAGTCGAGGACGATGAGATCATAGGTGTCGTGGCGCAGCCGCGCGAGCAGCGCACGGCCGCCGGCCAGCATGTCGCAGCTGTGTCCGGCCTCGGCAAGCAGCTTGCGAACCAGTTCCGCCTGCGCCCTGTCGTCATCCACAACCACACACCGCATGTCCCTGATCCTTTCCCGCCCGGCCACCTGGCCTGGCGGGCCAATTTTTAACACAAAGCATGGCCGAAACATTGTTAACTAGGGTTACGGGTGAAGCGCCCTCCTGGTTTCACCGCCCGCGCAGGCAGGGCGGCACCGCCACTCCGGAAAATCAGGACAGGATCTTGCCCCCCATTGTGTTTCGAAACTGTTTCGGCGCATGGGAGCAGACCGCCTCGCCCAGGCGTCAGGAGGCGGGGGGCAGGGAGAGCAAGGATGACCGACAAGAAGCCCAATGCGTTGCAGAAGCCGCTCACGCCGTCCGCCCAGCTGGCGGCCATCGTCGGGAGCGCGCCGATCGCGCGCGGCGAGGCCGTGAAGAAGGTGTGGGACTATATCAAGGCCAACAACCTGCAGGATTCGAAGGACAAGCGGCGGATCAACGCGGACGCCAAGCTGAAGGCGGTGTTCGGCCGCGACAGCTGCACCATGTTCGAGATGAACAAGTATCTTGCCCAGCATCTGAGCTGAGCCATCAGGCGTAGCGGGCTGTGCGGCGGGAGGGGGCCGCGACAGCCGACGAGACGGCTCGTGGCGGCAGGCGCGTGAGCCGCGCTCCAAGGGTCAGGAGGCCGGGGAAGGCCGATGCGAGGTGCGCCAGCGCCCGATGGCGTGCGGGCGCTTCCCCGACGAGCTTCTGTGCTGCCGTCGCCCTGGCGACGGCGGCATGGGCGTCTTGTGCGAGCAGCCTTGCATAGAAGCCCGCGCCCTCCCCCATCAGGATCGCGGTCGCAGCCAGTCGCGCGCCATGCAGCGCCAGCCCCATGCCGTCGCCCGTGAAACTTGGAATGACCGTCGCCTGGTCGCCAACCGGAAATCGCGCAGGCGGCGGGGTCGGCCCGGGATCCCAGCGGAACCCATAGGGCATGTTGGCAATCGCCAGCGGCCGGTCGAGAAGCGGCACGGCACCGGCCAGCCGCCGGGCCAGGTGCGAGACCTCCGCCTTGAGGCTGGCAAGAAGGCCGTCGAACCGCCCCCCTGCGGCCTGGAAGCGTTCCGGGGCAACGAGCAGGCAGAGGTTCGCCATGTCCCGCTCGACGAGCTGAAGCCCGGCATAGCCGCCCTCGAACAGGATGAGCTCGACATGATCGGCGAGTTCCTCCCGTTCCCCGGGGCCGAGCCGGAAGTAGGTCTTGAACCCGAGCTGGTGGGACAGCGTGTCCTTCATCTCCCGCGGCGCGCCGCGCAGGCCGTGCTTGCCTGTTGCAAGGATGGTGGTGGCCGCCTGCATCCGGCCATGGCTGGTGGCAAGCGACCCGTCGGGCTCGAGGGCGCGCACGCTCACACCGCGCCGGACCTCCACGCCTGCCGCCGCCGCCCGCGCGAGCAGCGCCTCGTCGAGGCGGAAGCGGGTGAGCGAGCGGCCCCGGAAGCCAAGTGGCGCCGAGACCGACCGCGCCCCGGCCACCAGCCGGACATGGTGGATGGAAACCGCCCCCTCGGCCTCGAGATCGACTCCGCAATCGGCAAGGAAGGCCTGCGTCTCCCAGGAGAGGAATTCGCCGCACACCTTGTGATGCGGTCCGGTCGCGCGTTCGAGAAGCTCGACCCTGCAGCCGCCGCGCGCCAGCCAGATGGCAGCAGCCGCACCGGCAAGGCCACCGCCTGCCACCAGGGCATCCGGGCGGCTCATGCCCCCTTCACTCGGCTGACACACAGCCGGAACGGCAGGTGCCAGCGGATGTCGGCATCGGGCACCGCGGCTTCGGCCAGCAGCCCGTTCCAGTCGGCCGGAACAAAGGCGCGCGCCACCGACAGCGGCCCGTCGTGCCGCACGAAGCGATGCCAGCCGGCAACGCCTGCCAGCAGGCGGAAGCCGTGATAGGCAAGCCAGTGGCGGTGAAGGTCGTTCACGAACCAGCCATGGCTTGCCCTTGCCTCCATCCAGCGGAGGAAGCGCACGATGCCGGCATCGTCCAGGTGATGGGCAAAGAGGGCGCTGGTGATCACATGGGGCTCAAACGGCAGCTCCGCCGAAAAGATGTCGGCGCAAATCCATGCGATTGCCATGTGGGGCGGCGTCGCGGCGGCAGCCGCCCGCCCGGCCTGCGGGTTGCAATCCACGCCCGCCAGCCGCGGCACCAGCCCGCGCGCCGTCGCGAAGGCATGGATCGCCCGCAGCATCCCGCCCTGCCCGGAGGCGGCATCCACCAGCCGCAGCTCGCGGCCGGGCGGCCAGTCGCTGGTCAGGCGGTCAAGGAAGGCGAGGGTCGGCCGGGTGGCGAGCGTCAGGCGGTTGACCGTCTCGAGATCGTCAAGACAGGCGGCGAAGTCGGAATCGGAGACGGGTTCGACATCCATCCATTCGGGCGCGGTTGCCCGCCGGCGGCGATCAAATCCTGCGCAGGCGGGATCAGAGCTTGCGGAAGCGGAAGGTCTCACACGCAAGTCCCGGCCCGAACGCCATGGCCAGGCCGCGCTCGCCGACGCCATCGGTGGCCGCCATGATCCGCTGGAGGATGAACATGATCGTCGCCGATGACATGTTGCCGAAATCCTTGAGAACGCTGCGCGACCAGCTGAGGCGATCTTCCGTCAGGCTGAGCCCGTTCTCGACCGCGTCGAGAATGGCGCGGCCGCCAGCATGGACGGCGTACCAGCCATAATGCTCCGGCCTCTGCCCGCGCAGCAGGCCGGTGGGCGCGTTGCGCACATCCTCCTGCGCCATCGCGGCTGCGATCCGCCGGGGCACCTCCCCGGACAGCCCGATGTCGAAACCCGTGTCGCCGATGTCCCAGGTGATGAGGTTGCCGGACTCGGGGATCGCGATGGACAGGAAGTCCTCGAGCGCCAGCCCCTTCTCCTCGGCGGTGACGAGCGCGGCACTGGCGCCGTCGCCGAAGAGCATCATGGAAAGCAGGCTCTCGAGATTCTTCGTGTCTTGGAAGTGCAGCGTGCACATCTCGAGATTGACGACGAGCACCCTGGCCGACGCGTCCGAGCGGACGATGTGGTGCGCCAGCCGCAGCGAATTGACGGCGGCATAGCAGCCCATGAAGCCGACGACCGTCCGCTCGACGTCCGGGCGCATGCCGACCCGCTCGATCAGCACCTGGTCGAGGCCAGGGGCCATGAAGCCGGTGCAGGAGGCCACCACGAGGTGGGTGATGGCCCTGGGATCGGTGTCCAGCCGCTCAATCGCCTCCTGCGCAAGGCCGGGGGCTGTTTCGGCATAGCGCTGCATCCGGCGCGCCGTCGACGGGAAGTTGCCCGGAAAGTAGAACCCGCCGGCCTCCGTCACGAATCCGGCCGGATCGAGGACGGGGGCCATGGTGGAGAAGCGCCGCTCGATGCCCGAGCGCCGGGCCAGCCGGCGGAACAGCGCCTCCTCGCGGGTGCCGGCCAGGAGATCCTCGACGAAGCGCTCGAAGGCGCGGTGCACGTCGTGGGCGGGAACGGCGGTGGCGATGCGATTCACATGGGCTGTGGTCATCGCGCGCGCCTTTGGCACAGGCACAGGCGGCCGTCGAGACGCTCAGCCCTTCGCCAGCGGGTGACGCTTTGCCACAAGCTCCACGAGATGGCGGGTTGCAACATGGGTGTAGCGCTCCGTCGTTGCGATGTCGGCATGGCCGAGCAGGGTCTGCAGGGCTCTCAGGTCCGCCCCACCTTCCAGCATGTGCGTGGCAAAAGCGTGGCGCAGCACATGCGGGGATACGCGCGCCGGATCGATTCCGGCAGCCGCCGCCACCTCGCGCACGATCTGGAACAGCCGTGCGCGCGACAGATGGCCCGCACCTGAAGGGAACAGGAACCGGCTTTGCCTCGGCACATGCGCCTGCCAGCGCACGACAGCCGCCAGTGCCGGCTCCGAGACGGGCACCAGCCGCTCGCGCCCGCCCTTGCCGCGCACCACGGCCATCGGCTCGCCCGGCCGGATCGCATTGCGGGGAAGCGAGAGGACTTCGCTGGCCCGCAGACCCGAACCGTAGAGCAGCTCGAGGAGCGCTGCCAGCCGGTCGCTGTCGGCGCCGGGCGCCTCCGCCTGCCGGCGCGCGACTTCCGCGAGCAGGGAGGCAACTTCCTCCCGCGAAAGGGTTCTTGGCAGGGGCCGGCCAGGCCTTGCCGCCTCGAGGGCCGCGGTGGGATCGTCTTCGCGGATCCCCTCGTCGACGAGGAAGCGGAAGAACCGGCGCAAGGCGGAACGCTTGCGGGCAACGGTCGTCGCCTTGAGCGACCGCCACCCTGCGAGCAACGCCCCGAGTTCTTCCGGCGAGGCGGCAACCAGCGCGCCGCCGCTCGCCTCGGAGGCCAGCGAGAGATCGCGCCCATAGGCGAGGAGCGTGTTGCGCGCGGCACCCTTCTCGGCCCCGAGCATGTCGAGGAAGAGCGCGATGGCACGATCGTCGGGCACGGCCTCCGCCACCCGGCCTTCCTCGGCGGCTAGCAGAAAAAGTGCAAGGCCGGGGGGTGACAGGCAGCCCGGTGTTCGCCTAATGTTCTCCCCATGGCGCCGGAAACCCTTGCCCTGCTCGCGCTGCTTGCCGGCCTCTTGCTGGCATTCCTTCTTGGCTGGCTGCTGTGGGGCGCGCCTCTCGGCCGAACGCGCACGGAACTGGCGGACCGCCGCGCGGAGCTTTCCGGCCTTGCCGCAGAAGCAGGCGCCATGCGCAAGCAGCTGGCGCTGGCCGAGCCTGCGATTGCGCGCGCGGCCGAACTCGAGGTCGCGCTCAGTGCGCACAGGGCCGCGGCCGAAGAGCGGGATCGCGCGCATGCCGCCCAGCTCGAGCAGCTGAAGGGAGAATTCGAGCGGCTGGCAGCCGTGGCACTCGAACGGGCGCAGGAAGCGTTTGCAAGACAGGCGGAAGAGACGCTGAAGACCCATCGCTCGGAGGCCGAGAAGGGCCTCGCCGAAAGCCGCACGGCGCTAGCTGATCTCATCGCGCCAATGAAGCAGACGCTCGGCCAGTATGGCGAGGCCCTGAAATCCATCGAGGAAAAGCGCGAGCAGGCCTATGGCAGCCTGTCCGAACAGCTGAAGGCGCTGGCACGGTCCGAGGCGGCCGTGCGGGAGGAGGCCGGGCGGATCGTGGCGGCGCTGCGCGGCTCGGCCAGGGCAAGCGGCAGCTGGGGCGAGGCGCAGCTGCGCCGGGTGCTCGAGCTTGCAGGGCTTTCCGAGGGGATCGACTTTTCGGTGCAGGCATCGGGCACCGACGAGGACGGCGCCCGCAAGCGGCCGGATGCCATCATCCACCTGCCCGGCGGCCGCAACCTCGTCGTCGATTCGAAGTGCGCGCTCGACGATCATGTCGCAGCCGTGGAAGCAGCGACGGACGCCGAGCGGGCGGAGGCACGCAGGCGCCATGCGCAGCGCCTGCGCGCACATGCCAGGGCGCTGTCCGAGAAGGCCTATTGGGAGCAGTTCGAGAACGCACCCGACTTCGTGCTGATGTTCGTGCCGGGCGAGAATTTCCTTGCCGCCGCGCTCGAGGAGGATCCCGACCTCCATCTTTGGGCGATGGGCCGGAAGGTGCTGCTGGTGGGCCCCACCAACCTGCTTGCCATCGCGCGCGTGGTGGCGATGGTCTGGCGGCAGGAGAAAATGGCCGATGAAGCGCGCGCCATCGGCGACCTGGGCGCGGAACTCTATGAGCGGATCGCCGTCATGGCCGGCCGCATGAACCGGGTCGGCAAGAATCTCGACGACACGGCGCGCGCCTGGAACGCGTTTGTCGGCTCGGTGGAGGGCCGCGTGCTGGTGACCGGGCGCAAGCTTGCCGAGCTTGGCGCCGACCGCAAGGGCGAGGCACTGCCGGCCGCGCGCACCGTCGAGACGACACTGCGGCTCGTGCAGGCCGACGAGGCGCGCACCCGCAAGGACGGCTGAGCGCTGCCCCCCGGGGCGAGGGCCGGCAGCGGAACGCGGTTGAACGCAGTTGAACAAGGCGGCCTGCCCGCCTAGAGGGCGCGGCCGGAAAGGCGAGGCATGCGCACGGCCGAAATCACCCGCAAGACGACCGAGACCGACATCCGCCTGACCCTGAACCTCGACGGATCGGGCAGGCGCAGCATCGCAACCGGGATCGGCTTCTTCGACCATATGCTTGACCAGCTGGCCAAGCACGCGCTCCTCGATCTTGACCTGGTCACAAAGGGCGATCTCCACATCGACGCCCACCACAGCGTCGAGGACACGGGGCTTGCGCTCGGCAGGGCCATCCATGAGGCGCTGGGCGACCGCCGCGGCATCACCCGCTATGGCGATGCCCTCATCCCCATGGACGAGACGCTGACCCGGGTGGCGCTCGACATCTCCGGCCGGCCTTATCTCGTGTGGAAGGTCGCCTTCTCGCAGCCGCGGCTGGGCGAGATGGACACCGAGCTGTTCAAGGAATTCTTCCAGGCGCTCGCGCAGGAAGGCGGCATCACGCTGCATGTCGAAACCCTCTACGGCGTCAACAACCACCACATCATCGAAAGCGCCTTCAAGGGCGTTGCGCGCGCCCTCCGGTGCGCGGTTGCGCTCGATCCGCGCATGGCAGGCGTGGTGCCATCCACCAAGGGCAGCCTCGGCGGGACGGCGTGAGGGTCGTGCTGGTGGACTATGGCGCCGGCAATCTCAGGTCGGCGGAAAATGCCCTGCGGGCAGCAGGAGCCGATGCGGTCGACGTGACCTGCCAGCCCGAGGCCGTGCGCGCGGCCGAGCGGATCGTGCTTCCAGGCGTTGGCGCGTTCGGCCAGTGTATCGGCGCCATCCGGGCGATCGCCGGCCTTGAGGAAGCGCTGCGCGAGGCGGTGCTGGAACGCGGGCGCCCGTTTCTGGGCATCTGCGTCGGCATGCAGCTCCTTGCTGCCACCGGCCACGAGTTTGGAACCCATGCCGGCCTCGGCTGGATCACAGGCGAGGTGCGGCGGATGGAGCCTGCCGATCCTGCGTGCAGGATCCCGCAGATCGGCTGGAACGAGGTGCAGGGAAGCGGCCTTGTCGAACGGGGGTGGGCCTATTTCGTCCACAGCTATGCCTTCCGGCCGGCGGACCGCTCCGCGGTTGTGGCAACCATCGACCATGGCGGCGAGGTGGTGGCAGCCGTGCAGGCCGGCCCCATCCTCGGCGTGCAGTTCCACCCCGAGAAGAGCCAGCGTTACGGCCTTGCCCTGCTTGGCCGGTTTCTGGCGTGGAAGCCCTGATGGAGATCTGGCCGGCCATCGATCTCAGGCAGGGCCAGGTGGTGCGGCTGGCCGAAGGCGACATGGCCAGAGCCACGGTCTATGGGGAGGATCCCGCCGCGGTGGCCGCCGCCTTTGCCCGCGCTGGCGGCTGCAACCTGCATGTCGTGGACCTCGATGGCGCCTTTGCCGGCCGCAGCGTGAACGGAGAGGCAGTGCGGGCCATTCTGGCTGCCACTTCGGCCCGGGTGCAGGTGGGGGGCGGCATCCGCACGCGCGCCCAGGTCGAAGCCTGGCTGGAAGCCGGGGTCGCGCGCGTGATCCTTGGCACGGCAGCGCTGGAAGACCCGGCCCTTGTCCGCGAGGCAGCCGCCGCCCATCCCGGCGCCATCGTGGTGGCAGTCGATGCCCGCGACGGCATGGTGGCCACCCGCGGCTGGGCGGAGGTGGGCACGCTTTCAGCGGTCGAGCTTGCCCGCCGCTTTGCCGATGCGGGCGTGGCTGCCCTGCTCTTCACCGATATCGGGCGCGACGGGTTGCTGAATGGCGTGAATGCGGAAGCAACCGCTGCGCTCGCAGCGGCCGTTTCCATCCCCGTGCTCGCCAGCGGCGGTGTCGCCGGCCTTGCCGACATCGAGGAACTCAAGCGCCACCGGGGGATTGCCGGTGTCATCATTGGGCGAGCGCTCTATGAGGGCCGCTTCACGCTTGCCGAGGCGCTGGCTGCGGCATGAGCGTTGCCGTGCGCGTCATCCCCTGCCTCGATGTCGCGCAGGGGCGGGTGGTCAAGGGCGTGAACTTCGTGGACCTGCGCGATGCCGGCGATCCGGTGGAAGCGGCGCGCCGCTATGACTTCGAGGGTGCCGACGAGCTGGTGTTCCTCGACATCGCCGCCACCCACGAGAATCGCGGCACGCTGCTCGATGTCGTCTCGCGCACGGCTGGCAGCTGCTTCATGCCGCTGACAGTAGGCGGCGGCGTGCGCTCGGCCGAAGATGTTCGCGCGCTGCTGCGGGCCGGGGCCGACAAGGTCTCCGTCAATTCCGCAGCGGTTGCGCGGCCGGAACTGGTGGCAGAGCTTGCCGAGACCTTCGGCGAACAGTGCATCACGGTTGCCATTGACGCGCGCCAGGTGGCCCCGGGCCGGTTCGAGATCTTCACCCACGGCGGCCGGCGGGCAACCGGGATCGATGCCGTCGCGCATGCGCAAAGGGTGGCGCAACTGGGCGCAGGCGAGATACTGCTGACTTCCATGGACCGGGACGGCACGCGCGACGGATTCGATCTCGCGCTCACGCGCGCGGTTGCCGATGCCGTGCCGGTGCCCGTCGTCGCCTCGGGCGGGGTGGGCACGCTCGCGCACCTGGTGGAAGGGGTGCGCGAAGGTCATGCCTCGGCCGTGCTGGCAGCCAGCATCTTCCATTTCCGCGAGACGACCATCGCCGATGCCAAGCAGGCGCTGGCCGCCGCGGGAATCCGCGTGCGGCCGCCGGCCCGATGAGCGACATCCTCACCCGCCTCGAGGTCATGATCGCCGCCCGCCGGGACGCGCTCGCGCGCGATTCGTCCCTCGCCGAGACCAGCTATGTCGCCCGTCAGCTCGCAAGGGGCCGCCTCAAGCTTGCCGAGAAGCTTGGCGAAGAGGCGATCGAGACGGTGATCGCGGGCGTTGCCGAAGATGAGAAAGCGCTTGCCGGCGAGGCAGCCGACCTCCTCTTTCACCTGCTGCTGCTGCTGGGCGCGCGCGGCGTGCCGCTCACGGACGTGTTGGCCCGGCTGGAAGCGCGGGAGGGAACATCCGGCCTCGACGAGAAAGCAAGACGGAGGACGCCATGAGCGTGAACGCGACCGAGCCCTACAACCCGGACAATGTGTTCGCGAGGATCCTGCGCGGCGAGATCCCCTGCCGCAAGGTCCATGAGACGGAGCATGCGCTTGCCTTCCACGACATCAACCCGCAGGCACCCGTGCATGTGCTCGTCATCCCCAAGGGCGCCTATGTGAGCATGGCGGATTTCACCGCGCAGGCGCCGGCCGAGCTCGTCGCGGGGTTCTTCCGCGCCGTCGGCGAGACCGCCCGGCTGCTCGGTCTGGAGGAACCCGGCTACCGGATCCTCGCCAATGCCGGCGCCAACAGCCACCAGGAAGTGCCGCATCTGCATGTCCACATCTTCGGCGGCGCGCCATTGGGGCCGATGCTCGTGCGGCGGATCGGGTCGCCGCAGTGATTTGCCTTTTGCTGCAACGCACCCTATAGAGCTGTCGACCGGGCGC
>JBDNCK010000128.1:0-5691 GCA_046719675.1 Sphingomonadaceae bacterium
CGGGCCAAGGCCGAGATCCTCATAGAGCGCGGCCATCCCGGCCTCGCCATGGTTTCGGGCGATCGGCCCGCCGAACGCGCCGCCCTTGCGGGTGACATAGCCAAGGCCGGCAAAGCCCTCGCTGCGTGCCCATTCGTTCATGTCGTCGAAGAACTTGCGGCTGAGGCCGGCGGTTGCAGGCGCCGGGATCGCCCGCACGACCCCACCGCCGTCCACGATCTTCTCGAAGAGCGCAAATCCCGAGGCGCGGAAATGGTCGCTCACATCCTGGATGAGAAGCGGGTTCCTGAGATCCGGCTTGTCCGAGCCATAGCGCAGCATCGCCTCGGCATAGGGGATGCGCGGGAACGGCGGCTCCGTGACGCTCCAGGGCTCGGCGCGGCGGAAGCCGGCGAACTCCTCGAACACGCCGGCCAGCACCGGCTCGATGGCCGCAAACACATCCTCCTGGGTGACGAAGCTCATCTCGAAGTCGAGCTGGTAGAATTCGCCCGGGGAGCGGTCGGCGCGGGCATCCTCGTCGCGGAAGCAGGGGGCGATCTGGAAATAGCGGTCGAAGCCCGCCACCATGACGAGCTGCTTGAACATCTGCGGCGCCTGCGGAAGCGCGTAGAATTTGCCCGGATGCAGGCGCGACGGCACCAGGAAGTCGCGCGCGCCCTCCGGGCTGGATGCCGTCAGGATCGGTGTCTGGAACTCGGTAAAGCCCTGGGCGATCATGCGCTGCCGCAGGGAGGCGATCACCTGCGAGCGCAGGAGGATATTCTGGTGGAGCCGTTCCCGCCGGAGATCGAGAAACCGATAACGCAGGCGAATATCCTCAGGATAGTCTGCTTCGGTTGCAACCGGCATGGGCAATTCGGCTGCCTCTGACTGGACAACCACATCCCGCACCCGCACCTCAACGTCGCCCGTGGCTAGATCGGGATTCACCGTCTCGGGCGTGCGGGCAACGACTTCGCCCGTGATGGTCACCACGGATTCCAGGCGCAGATGCTCAAGCCTTATGAGGCTCTCCGAGCCGGCCATGGCCACCAGCTGCGTCAGGCCATAATGGTCGCGCAGGTCCACGAACAGCAGGCCGCCGTGATCCCGCTTGCGGTGCACCCACCCCGACAGGCGGACCGTCCTGCCGACATGCTCCCTGCGGAGCTGTCCGCAATGGTGCGTGCGATAGGGGGGAAGCGCCGGGTCCGGCTGGCCTTGGGTGTCTTGTGGCATGGGGCGCGCTTCAACGCGGCTTGGGGACGCCTTGTCAAGGCGCGGATTCCGGCTAGCTAGGCATGCGTGAAGATCCTGCCGCTGGTCACGACCACGTCCGAACTGGAAGCGCTGTGCGCACGGCTTGCGCGTGCGGACTTCCTTGCCGTCGACACCGAGTTCATCCGCGAGAACAGTTACTGGCCGGAACTCTGCCTCATCCAGGTCGCCAGCAGCGAGGAAGCAGCCGCCATCGATCCGCTGGCCGACGGGCTCGACCTTGCGCCCTTCCTGGCACTGCTTCTCGACGATTCGATCCTGAAGGTGATGCACGCCGGCACCCAGGACATCGAGATCTTCTGGAATCTTACGGGAAAGGTTCCGGCGCCCTTCTTCGACACGCAGGTGGCTGCCATGGCGCTGGGGCTGGGCGAACAGGCCTCCTATGCCCATCTCGTGGCCCATTTCACGGGCCACGGCCTCGACAAGGGCGCGCGCTTCACCGACTGGGCGCGCCGGCCGCTGTCTGACCGGCAGCTGGATTATGCAATCGCCGACGTGACCCATCTTGCCGAGTTCTTTCCGCGCATGCTCGAGGAACTGCGCAGGACAGGCCGCGGCCAGTGGCTCGATGACGAGATGGCGCGCCTTGTCGACCCGGAGAACTACCGGATCGATCCCGACGAGGCCTGGCGGCGCCTGAAACTGCCGGGCAAGAAGCCCGAGATGCTCGGGCGGCTGAAAGCGCTGGCACGGTGGCGCGAGCTGGAGGCGATGGACAAGAATGTGCCGCGCGGGCGGATCGCCAAGGACGAGACGCTGTGCGACCTTGCTGCCCATCCGCCGGCGAGCCAGCGCGATCTGTCGCGCGTGCGGGGGCTTTCGGCGGCCTGGGAAACCAATGCGATCGGGTCCCGGCTGATGGCAGCGATCGCCAGTGCGACGCCGTTCACGCTCGATGCGCCCCAGCCGGCCAGCCGCACAGCGCCCAGCCCCAATTCGGCCCTTGTCGCCGACTTGCTGAAGCTGCTGCTGAAGCTCAGGGCCAGGGATGCAGGCGTTGCGCCCCGGCTGATCGCGCGCGCCGACGATATCGAGGCGCTGGCGGCCGGGGTGCGCGAGGGACTGCCGCTTCTGGAAGGGTGGCGGAGGGAGCTGTTCGGGAGCGATGCGCTCGCCGTCGTGGAGGGTCGCAAGGGGTTTCTAATCAAGGATGGCCAGCTGCGGATGCTGGCGCTGGAAGACCTCACCCCAGGCGCAGCACCGGCTCCAGCTGAAGCGCGTCTGCCAGGAGGCGATGGCGCCGCGAAACGGCCTCGCCGTAAAGCGGCTGCGCGCGCGCTGGAAGGCTGAGGACGAGCGCGCCGCCGTCGGTCGCAACGCTCGTGCCGTCAAGGCCGGCCACGGTGCCGCCGCCCAGGCGCTGGGCAAGACGGATGGCAAGCCCCCACAGGCGCGCCCGCTCCAGCAGCGCACCCGGCGCCAGCCGCTCGAGAAAGGCGAGTGCCGGGGTTGGCCAGCCGCCCCCGTTCAGCACCCACAGCGCAGCCGCCAGCAGCGCCCGCCCTTCCGCGTCGATCCCCACCCAGTTTCCGTGCAGGGCGATATCGAGGCCGCGCTCGGCGCGCATGTCGGGATGCGCCCGCCAGCCGACATCGGCCAGCAGCGCTGCCGCATGGCGGATCCGCCGCAGCGCAGGCGCCTCGCCCGCGAACAGCGGGTCGGTCCAGGCGAGCAGGTGATCGCCCACTTCGGCATCGGAGCCATCCGAAAAGCGACCGGACCGGTGGGCCTCGGCGCGTGCGGCCGACAGCAACGGATCCTCCGCGCGGACGTCCTGCGGCAGCGCCATGTAAAGCAGGCCTTCCCGCAATCCATAGGCAGATGCGACGATCGCGGACGAGCCGAGCCGGTCAGTCACTTCCCGCAACAGATGCGCTGCCCCCGGCAGCTGTGGCACCCGCGCCGAGGAGATGGCCGGCACCTCCCGGATGGACTTGAGCGAGATGCGCGCCAGCGTGCGCACCAGTCGCCGCGGCACGTCGGGCCCCATGACATGGTGATGGATGACGGGAAGCGGCCAGTCGGTCAGGTGCATGTGCAGCTGCGCCAGCGCCCGCCAGCTTCCGCCCACCGTGTAAAAGGGGCGCGGGCCCTTGAGTGGCGCCCAGTCCACCCGGTCGAGCGCCGTCTCGACGAAACGCGCCATCGCGCGCGCGCCGCCTTTCCTGCGCGCGGCATCCAGCCTCAGCGCGCCGAGCTTCAGCGACACCCGCTCGCGCGGCTGCCCTGCCGCCACGCGCACTAGCTCGAGCGAGCCGCCACCCAGATCGCCCACCACGCCATCGGCCTCCGGAATCCCGGCGATCACGCCATAGGCGGCAGCCCGCGCCTCGACCTCGCCGTCGATCACTTCCACCGACAGGCCGGTTTCCTGCTTCACGCGCGCAAGGAAGGCCGGGCCGTTGGGCGCTTCGCGCACGGCAGCGGTTGCCACGGCGCGCAGGCTGTCCACCTCCATCGCCTCGCAGAGCCGCGCAAACCGGGCAAGCGCAGCAACGGCCACCTCGATCGTGTCGGGGGCAAGCGCGCCGTCGGCGGCCACGCCGCGCCCGAGGCCGGCCATCACCTTCTCGTTGAAGAGGACAGAAGCCGCGCGCGAAAGGCCCTGATAGACCACGAGGCGCACCGAGTTGGAGCCGATGTCGATGATCGCCAGGCGCGGCTGCACGGTATCCGACAGGAGCCCGCGCTCCGGATCCTCGAGCCTTTGGGCGAGCGCCGTGTCCATGCGCCTGCGTTCCCTGACCTCAGGCCACGACGCCGAGCGCTGCCACGAGGCCGGCGCGCACGGCCGCAAGTGCTGCGTCAGCGCGGGCGCCATCCGGGCCGCCGGCCTGGGCGAGATCTGGGCGGCCACCGCCGCCCTGCCCGCCAAGGGCTGCTGCTGCGCTGCGCACGAGATCGACCGCCGAGATCGTGGCAACAAGATCGTCCGTCACGCCCACGACCACGCTCGCCCTGCCCTCGTTCAGGGCGATCATCGCAACCACGCCCGAGCCGATCCGCGCCTTGGCTTCATCGACGAGACCCTTGAGCGACTTGGGTTCCACGCCCTCGAGCACCTGCCCGAGGAAGGCGTGCGATCCGATTCGCTCGGGCTCGGCCGCCTGGCGCGAGGGCCCGGCAAGCGCCAGCGCCTTCTTCGCCTCCGAGAGCTCGCGCTCCAGGCGGCGGACCTGCTCGGCAAGGGCGGCCGCGCGCGCTTCCGCCTCTTCGGGGGACACCCTGAGGGTGGCCGCAATGCGCTTGAGCGCTTCCTCCCGCGCCAGGAAATGCTGGCGGGCGCCTTCGCCCGTCATCGCCTCGATGCGGCGCACGCCAGAGGCCACCGCGGATTCCGAGACAATCCGGAACACCCCGATGTCGCCCGTTGCTGCCACATGGGTGCCACCGCACAGTTCGACCGAGAAGGGCAGGCCGCTGTCGGCACGCGGCCGGCCCATGCCGAGTACGCGGACTTCCTCGCCATATTTCTCGCCGAAGAGCGCGAGCGCGCCGGCTTCGACCGCTGCTTCGGGCGACATGAGGCGGGTCGTCGTCTGGCTGTTGGCGCGCACTTCCGCATTCACCAGCCGCTCGATTTCGGCAATCTCCTGCGAGGTCAGCGCCCTGGGGTGCGAAAAGTCGAACCGGAAGCGGTCGGGTGCCACCAGCGAGCCTTTCTGCGTGACATGGGTGCCAAGCACATCGCGCAGTGCTGCATGCAGCAGGTGGGTTGCCGAATGGTTGGCCCGGATCGCGGCACGGCGCTCGGCATCCACCACCAGCCGCACCGGCTGCCCGACGCATACGCGCCCGGACTCGACCACGCCGTCATGGGCGTGCAGCCGGCCGAGCGGCTTCTGCGTGTCTTCGACGCGAATCCGCAGCTCGCCATCTCCCAGGATAAGGCCGGTATCGCCCACCTGGCCGCCCGATTCGCCATAGAAGGGGGTCTGGTTGGCAAGCAGCAGGATCCGGTCACCCGGCCCCGCCTCGGTGACTTCGGCACCGTCCCTGACCAGGGCCGTCACCACGCCCTCGGCCTCGGTCGTGGCATAGCCAAGGAAGTCGGTTCCCCCCAGCCGGTCGGCAAGATCGAACCAGAGCGTGTCGTCCGCACGCTCGCCCGAGCCGGTCCAGGCAGCGCGCGCACGCGCGCGCTGTTCTGCCATCGCGGCATCGAAACCGGCACGGTCCACCCCCAGGCCCTGCGCCCGCAGCGCGTCCTCGGTCAGGTCGAAGGGAAAGCCATAGGTGTCGTACAGGCGGAATGCGACCTCGCCTGGAAGCGTGTCGCCGGGAGCGAGGTTCGCGCTCGCGTCCTCCAGCAGCTTCAGACCCTTGTCGAGGGTCTGGCGGAAGCGCACTTCCTCCAGCTTCAGGGTCTCCGCGATCAGCGGCTGGGCGCGCGCCAGCTCCGGCCAGGCCGATCCCATCGCGCGCACC
>JBDNCK010000129.1:0-5665 GCA_046719675.1 Sphingomonadaceae bacterium
CTGCGCTCAGCCGCTCGACAAGGTCGGCAACCGTCACATTCTCGTCGCCCAGGCACGGTCCGAAATTCAAAGCTTCAGGAACGGCTTCTGGACGGCGCACAAGGTCCTCCAAGCAAAGCAGATATCCGAGGATTGGATCAAGCACATGCTGCCAAGGGCGCGTCGCTCCGGGGTAGCGCAGTTGCACTTGTGTTCCCGCCTCCTTGGCGCGCCAGACATCTGCCACCAACCGGTCTTCGGACCAATCGCCGCCCCCAATCACATTCCCTGCCCGCGCCGTCGCCACTGAGACCCCGCGCGGTCGGAGGAAGCTTTGGGCGTAACTGCGTGTGACCACCTCAGCGGCGACCTTCGAAGCGGAGTAAGGATCGGTGCCCCCGAGCCGATCGCCTTCCCGGAAGCGAGTGCCTGACCCATTATTTTCATAAACTTTGTCAGTAGTTACCACGAGGATTGCCTGAACGGACTCGCTTTCGCGTGCGGCCTCTAGGACACTCACCGTCCCCATTACGTTGGTTTCGAAAGTGTCGGCCGGACTGGCATAGGAGCGGCGGACAAGCGGCTGCGCCGCCATGTGAAGGACAAGGGTCGGACAGCAGGACCGGAACAGCTCGGCCACCGTCGGACCGTCCCGGACATCCACAAGTCGCGAGTCCTGTCCCTCGAATGGTGCAAGCAAGCGAAAAAGATTGGGTTCCTGCTCCGGGGGAAGCGACAGGCCAACTACGTCAGCACCCAACCGCTCGAGCCAAAGGGAGGTCCAGCTGCCCTTGAAGCCGGTGTGGCCGGTCACAAGGATCCGCTGGCCGGCCCAGAAGTTGCGGTCCGGAAGCCTCACCTCACGCCCACACCTTCCAGGGCGCTCGCCCACTTGCCCAGAGCTCTTCTAGCTGCAACTTGTCGCGAAGCGTGTCCATAGGCTGCCAGAAGCCGTGATGACGATATGCGTACAGCTCCCCCTTGGCAGCCAGTAGCGCCGCCGGCTCGCTCTCCCAACTTGTTTCGTCACCGGCGATGAAGTCGAGGCACTGGGGTGACAATATGAAGAATCCCCCGTTGATATAGCCGCCATCCCCTTTTGGCTTCTCGATAAAGCCTTGAACCTGGTCCTCCTGCATCTGCAAGGCCCCATATCGGCCAGGGGGCTGGACAGCGGTGACGGTTGCCATCCGACCGTGCGCTTCATGGAACCGGATCTGCGCTCGAACGTCGATGTCCGCCAGCCCATCGCCATAGGTAAAGCAGAACGCCCGTTCGTCGCAGACATGAGCAGCGACCCGCTTCAGCCGCCCGCCGGTCATCGTGCGCTCGCCCGTGTCGATCAAGGTCACGCGCCATGGCTCGGCCTTGCGATGGTGAACTTCCATGCCATTACTAGTCATGTCAAAAGTGACATCCGACATATGCAAAAAATAATTCTGAAAATATTCCTTTATCATATATCCGCGATATCCGCAACATATAATAAACTCGTTTACGCCATGGTGGGCATAGATCTTCATGATATGCCAGAGAATGGGTTTGCCTCCGATCTCAATCATTGGCTTAGGCCTGATATGCGTTTCTTCAGAAATTCTAGTCCCAAGTCCACCTGCCAAGAGAACTGCCTTCATTACTTTTTCCCATAACTTGCCGTGAGAGTTGGAAATAGGCCCGTTGTGCATCAGGCTGCGGCTATAGCAGCGGCAGCCCAACATCGAAAGCGCGAAGCATGCGCTAGCCTGCTCAGCCTGCTTGAGGGCTGTGGCGGAGCGCTGCCAAGCGCTCCCGCAGCTCCTCCTGCGCGCTCAGCAGCAGAGCGGCGACCATGACGGCCCATGACACAAGCAGCCACGGCATGAGCATCAGCCGGGACAGTTCCAGGTGCGGGCGGATGGCCGCAAGCGCCATAACCACGAAACTTGCGATCAGGATAGGTTGTGCAACATCTGCGCGATACCAACGCCACATCTCGCCGGTGAGAATGTGGCGGTGCACCAAGGGGATCTGAAACAGGAGATAGCCGGCGTTCAGCAAAATCCAGATGATGGCAGCTGCTTCCATCCCGAAAGCGGGAACGGCAATCAGGATACTGGGAACGAGAAGGCAGACAGCAATGATGTTCGTCAAGACTGCTAACCGCGTCCACCCATGGGCAACCATGGAAAAGTAAGGCACCGTAAGAAGCGCGTGCAAAGTGGAGCCCGCAGCAAGAAGTCGGAGGATTGGCGCAGCACTGTGCGCAAGTGCGGGATCACCCGACCAAAGGAAAAGAAGGTCTCTTGGAAAAACCATGAGCAGAAGACCAACTGGTACGACAAAGATCGCAACAATCTGCGCTGCAAAGTGGAA
Source organism: Sphingomonadaceae bacterium (assembly GCA_046719675.1). Lineage (GTDB taxonomy): Bacteria > Pseudomonadota > Alphaproteobacteria > Sphingomonadales > Sphingomonadaceae > Thermaurantiacus. The sequence goes on from JBDNCK010000129.1 coordinate 2,332, forward strand.
AATTCGGTGCAAGTGGAGGAAGTTACTTCGGGTCACCTGCTCGACCATCACTGGCAGTAATGCCTGGGTGACGGCGGCAGCAATCAAGCCAAGAATGGAAGCGACGGAAAAAGACAGCATATAAACGCCAAAAGACTCGAGAGGTAGTAGTTGCGATAGAAGAAGCTTGTCGACCTGCGTGAGCGAAACCGCAAGCACCGACACAGCAAGCATACCCATTGCGAAATGCCGTATCTGGATCAGCTCATCCACGGAGAAGCGCGTCGGCCGGTCAGGGTGGGGGAGAACCCTCAGGAGCTTCCAGCGAAGCACGCCAACAATGAGGACAGAGATTGCGAGATACCATGCGAAGAAGGTAGTGAGGTTGGCCGACAAGTAAGCGACAAGCGTCGCTGCGCCTGCATGGCGCAGCGTGTTGAGCAAAATGTTGGCTCCATTGTACCACACTTGCTGCTGGAGCCCGAGCAAGGAGGCCCGGTAGATGCTCTCGAGAAAACGGCACGCAAGCGCTGCACCCATCAGCATGAGGGCAGTGCGGATCATCTCCCGGGGGAGGGTCTCTGGATTGAGCCAACTCGTGCTGAGCGGTTTGGCCAGAAGAATTAGCGTGCCGGCCAGCGCCCCTGCAAGCAAGGCCGCCAAAGTTTCCAGCGTGCGAAGGAGGTCGAGCGTGTGCGATGCCTCGCGCGCGCCGGAAGTGAAGCGTGCCATTTCGCGGTTTAGCGTGGGGCCCATTCCGGCATCGAGGATCGCCAACAAGGCCTGGAAAGTCGTGAACAGCCCGATGATCCCGTAGGCTTCGATCCCGAGATGTCGGATGAAGACCGGCACGAAGCCGATCATCATCAGCGTGATCCACGCCTGTCCGACGAGGTTGGCCGCCAGATTCCGGGTGACACTTGGTCGTCGTTTCCGCGTCGGTCCACGGGCGAGCTCCAGATCCTCAGTCATGCAGGATGTGACGCCCAGGGCCGGACGAACAGAACATCCACCTGCATGATCGAAAGCCGCCGCGGATGGAAATACACTGGCGCGATCCCATTGAGCCGAAAACCCAGAGCCAGCAAACGCTCCACCAGGGCGCCAAAGTCAGCCTCACCCACGTAGCTCTTTTCGAAGGCTGTCTCGCAGATGACAGCGCGCGTGAGCGGCAGCGTGCCGGCTGCGCCATCGAGAACGTCGAACTCCGCCCCCTGAACATCAATCTTGAGCAGGCTCGTTCGCGGATCGATTCCAGAAGTCTTCACGAAGGCATCGAGCGTATCCACCTCCACTTCGATCTGGCGCGCAACCTTCAGAACTTCGTGGGCATCGCTCTCTCCGGGTGCAAGCGGCTTCAGGGAGCTGGTCTGATCGTATCGACCGACGTGAAAGGTTGCTCTACCCGGCGCCGCGGCAAGGGCCAGCGGATGGACCTGCCAGCCTTGATCCCGGGCGGCGGTTGCCTTGAGTGTGGCAAAGACTTCCGGGACTGGCTCGAAACTAGGTATCGTCCCGCCGAAGCCGAGATCCCGCATGGCTAGCGCGAACTGCCCTCGGTTGGCTCCAATGTCCACGAGCGTGTCGATCATCCGCGAGCGGAAGAGCCGGCGCAGCTGCCACGGCATGCTGCGCGGCCCAAACGGCTCGACATCCAGCCCGATGGCCCGGAACGTACGCCGGGCCATCCGCACTGGCGCGAACATTGGCGGATCATAGCCCAGCTGTTCGATGCCGCGGCGCAGAAGGGGAAGGAGACCGGCCATGGCTCAATCGTTCACACCGCGCGCCACCAGCTCGCCCGCCCGGCCGTAAATGTCGGTCAGGCGCACGATATCGTCCTCGCCAAGATAGCTTCCAATCTGCACCTCGACGAGCTCCAGCGGCTCGGGCCCGGGGTTGGCGAGACGGTGGACAGTGCCGACCGGGATATGGACGGAGTCTCCCACGCCAAGGGTCCGTTGCTCGCTGCCGACGGTCACCAACGCGCAGCCACGTGCCACCACCCAGGTTTCGGCACGTTGCGCATGGGTCTGGAGCGACAGCAGACCCCCGGGCTTGACCGCGATGCGCTTGACCTGCCAGCCCTCGCCGCGACCAAGAGCCCGGAAGCTCCCCCATGGCCGGCGGACCTCGTGGCTGGTGCGCGCCAGCTCGAGGCCGCGGGCCTCGATTGTCTCCACAACCTCGCGGATTTCCTCGGCGCGCGCCCGCGGCGCAATGAGGACGGCGTCGGCCGTGGAGACGATGACCATATCGGATACGCCAAGCGCGGCAATGAATGGCCCGCCATCGTTGCGCACAAGCGAATCACGGCATGATATCAGCGCACCCTCGCCGCGTACCACATTCCCGTCCGCATCCGGCACGGCGACGCGCCACAGCGCATCCCAGGAGCCGACATCCGACCAGCCCATCTCGACCGGCAGCACGCTCACCGTATCGGCCCGCTCCATCACGGCATAGTCGATGCTGATCGAAGGCGCGCCAGCAAAGGCTTCCCCGGGGCGGACGAACAGGCCATCCGATTGCGCCTGCGCACTTGCCGCAGCAACTGCTGCTGCCACGTCCGGCGCATGTCGCTCGAGCGCCGCCAGATAGGAATCGGCCCGGAACAGGAAGATCCCCGCGTTCCACAGATAGCCGGCATCAAGATAGCGCGCCGCCGTCGCAGCATCGGGCTTTTCCACGAAACGAGCGACGGGGCGGACGTCGCCCTCCGTGCGGGCAGGCTGAATATAGCCATAGCCGGTTGCAGGCTCGCTTGGCGTGATTCCGAAGGTGACCAGCCGGCCCGCACGCGCTGCAGGTACGGCCCTTGCAACTGCTTTCCGAAAGGCCTCTGGCTTTGTCACCAGGTGATCCGACGGCATGACCAGCAGCAACCGGTCATCAAGGCCCTGGGCTGCGAGATGCTGGGCGGCAAGCGCCGCGGCAGGCGCCGTGTTGCGCCCCTGCGGCTCCAGCAGGATGGCAGTCGGCTGGATCCCCACCTGCAGCAGCTGCTCGCCGACCAGGAAGCGATGCGCCTCCCCGCACACGACGAGCGGCGCGGCGCATGCAAAGTCGCCCACGCGCGCGCCGACACGCTGGGCCGTTTCCTGCAGCATCGTGCCTTCCTGGGCGACGGCCTGGAGCTGCTTGGGCACATCCGCACGCGAAAGCGGCCACAGGCGCGTCCCGGACCCACCCGAAAGCAGCAGGGGATAGATGTCGTAGGCCACGAACCTTCTTTCCTCGCCCCCTGCCTTGCCCGGGGCCTTAACGGGGAGTGAGCGGCCCGACAAGCCCAGGGTCCGGCCTGATGCCTGCCCCGGCGGGCGCCGGCCGGCGCCTCAGGCAGCGGGCACCTCGA
>JBDNCK010000130.1:0-5626 GCA_046719675.1 Sphingomonadaceae bacterium
GGCAAGCGCCCGCATCGAGGACGCGCTCGTGATCCTCGAGCGGGTGCTCGACGACACCAGCCCGTTCCTCGCTCACGCGCTCGCCCTCAAGGGCCAGATCCTCTTCGGCAAGAAGGATCTGCGCGGGGCACGCAGCGCGCTCGATCGCGCCGTTGCCATCTATCGCAAGGGGCTCGACGGCCCCAGCTACGTCATCGGAATATCGGAAGTGTATCTGGCGCTCATTGCCTCAGAACAGGGCGAGTCAGCGGCGGCCCTTGCCTATCTCGACGATGCGAAAGCCAATTACGATGCGAGCTATACGGGAATTCATCCCAATCACGGTGATCTTCTCGTCAATCGCGCACGCGTTCTTGCACGCGCCGGCCGGCGCAGCGAGGCCGCCGCAGACTGTGCCTCGGGGCTTGCGATCCTCGTGGACACGCTGGGCAGGGACCATGGTTTCACGCGCGAAAACCAGGCCGTGTGCGAGGAAATCACGCGTTAGGAAAAATTTTACAATGTGGACTATTGGCAAGGTTCGTGCGATAACCTTGTGTGAAAGATTTCGTGGGGGGTCGGGAATGCGTTTCAGGTATCTTGCGGCGCTGGCCGTGGTCGGCATCGCCTCAAGCGCAGCCGGGCAGGGTCTCGATGTCCTTCCCGGCGCCGTATCCAGCGTCGGCACACGGTCCGGCACCACGATCGTCGAAGGAACCAATCTCAGCTACTTCCAGGCCGGAACACCACGCGATGGCGGCGGCTTCGAGGCATCCGTGGACATCGACGATGTGTCGATCAGCTTCCGCAACGGTGGCATCGGGCTCGGCGCCTTCTCACGCATCGAGTCCACCACCAACCTCAACATGGTCCTGACCAACTGGACGGCTGCTCCGCTCGTACTGGACTCGTTCGAGTCCCTCATCATCCCGGCTGGTTTCGGCTTCTTCGTGACCACGCCCGTGCCGCCCTGCGGGCCGCTCACGCCCTTCGGGTGCGGGACCGGCCGCGGCATCGCCACCTTCCAGGACGTGAGCCGCCCTGGGGATCTGGAGCCCTCCGTCGAGCTCGGCCGGGTCGGTTTCGATTTCTCGGTGCGGGTGGATGGAGTCGAGGTGTTCGCCCTGTCCGCCGGGCTCACCCTCGTCTTCGATCCCAATTCCGGCAGCAATGTCTTCCTCGAATCCTTCGGCAACGCCCCAACCGTGCTCCAGGGCTGGACCCTCGTGACGGCCGAGGGCAACCAGAACGCGATCGGCTATGCGTGGGATGCAACGCCTTTTGTCGTCTCCCTGCCAGACCCGGTGATCGCGGTCGGCGACAGCCGGACGGTGAGCTATGTCTCGACCGTCTATTCGGAAAGCTTTGCCGACAATACCGATCTGTTCCTCGCGCTGCTTGGCTATTCCGCCTTTGGCGACCCGGTCGGACGGCCGGGCGGGGGCGGAGGCGGCGATTTCGCGGAGCCCTTCTCCGGGCTGCAGGGCCTGTCGGAAGGCATTTCGGGAATCGAAATCGGAAGCTTCCGGTTTGCCCAGGCCTATTACGAGAACGGGCGCCTCTTCCTGCCGCTCGATCCTCCCGGCGGCATCATCCCCGAGCCGGGCACCTGGGCGCTGCTGATCGCAGGCTTCGGCCTCGTGGGTGGGGCGCTCAGGCGGCGGCGAACGCTTATCGCCTGACATCGGTGCGCGCCACGCGGATGGCGCGCGGATGGCCGATCCCCTGGCTGGTGAAGGCGAGCCTTGGTGCATGTTCCCTGGCATCCGGTCCGCCGCCGCCGCGGGCCTCGTCGCCGCGGCTTGCCGGCAGGCTCCAGCCCCGCTCGCCCACGGTCGCCAGCAGCGGCGACAGGTCGAACAGCCGCCTTGCCACCAGGTGGAGGACTTCGCCTTCCCGCTGCACCACGCCTGCCACCCCCAGCATGGAGGCCGACAGGATCAACCGCCGCTCGGCCTCGAACAGCTGCGGCCAGATGACGAGATTGGCGTGCCCCGTCTCGTCTTCCAGCGTGATGAACATGACCCCCTTGGCCGATCCCGGCTTCTGGCGGACGAGGATGATGCCCGCTGCGCGCAAGGCCTTGCCGTCCCGCGTGGCGTGAAGTGCGGCAAGCGGCTCAAAGCGCTGGGCGGCAAGCGTCGCCCGCAGGAAGTGGAGCGGATGCGCACGCAAGGTGAGCGAGGTTGCGCGATAATCCTCCACCACTTCCGCGCCCTCGCGCATGGGCCGCAGCACGACTTCCGGCTCCGTGCCCTGCTGCGCAGCATCGGCTGCCGCAAAGAGCGGCAGAACCCCCTCCCCCAGCCCCCTGACCGCCCACAGCGCCTGCCGCCGCGAAAGCCCCAGCGCGCGAAAGGCATCGGCTTCGGCCAGCCGCTCCAGCGCCACCCTGGGCACCCTGCTCCTGCGGTGCAGCATGGCGATATCCGCCACACCGTCCCGCGCAGCCATGAGGGCCCTTGCATGGTCTTCGGCCAGCCCCTTCACCATCCGCAGCCCCAGCCGCAGCGCAAGCCCGCCGGCACCCGGCTCCAGCGTGCAGTCCCAGTCGCTTGCCATCACGCACACGGGCCGCACCTCCACCCCATGCTCGCGGGCATCCCGCACGATCTGCGCAGGCGCGTAAAATCCCATCGGCTGGGAATTGAGGAGCGCGCAGGCAAACACCTCCGGGTGATGGCACTTCATCCAGGAGGACGCATAGGCGATGAGCGCGAAGGACGCGGCGTGGGATTCGGGAAATCCGTAGGAGCCGAAGCCCTCGATCTGGCGGAAGGTGCGCTCGGCGAACTCGGCGTCATAGCCGCGCGCGACCATGCCGGCGACGAGCTTGTCGCGGAAATGCGAGACGCCGCCGGTGAACTTGAAGGTTGCCATGGAGCGGCGCAGCGCATCGGCCTCGGATGGCGTGAAGCCCGCGCACACGATTGCGACCTTCATCGCCTGTTCCTGGAACAGCGGCACGCCCAGCGTCTTTCCCAGCACCCGCTCGAGCGCGGGCGAGGGGAAGGTGACGGGCTCCTTCCCCTCGCGGCGCCGCAGATAGGGATGGACCATGTCGCCCTGGATCGGCCCGGGCCGGACGATCGCAACCTCGATGACGAGATCGTAGAAGGTGGTGGGCTTGAGGCGCGGCAGCATCGCCATCTGCGCCCGGCTTTCGATCTGGAAGACGCCCAGCGTGTCGGCCCGCCGGATCATCGCATAGGTCGCCGGATCCTCCGGCGGGATGGTCGCCAGATCGAGCCGCTCCCCCTTGTGGGCTGCCAGCAGGTCGAAGGCGCGGCGCATGCAGCCCAGCATGCCCAGCCCCAGCACATCGACCTTCATGAAGGCGAGCGCTTCCAGATCGTCCTTCTCCCATTCGATCACCTGCCGCCCGGCCATGGCGGCGGGCTCGATCGGCACCAGGTCATGCAAGGGCGTGTCGGTCAGCACGAAGCCGCCCGGATGCTGCGACAGATGTCGGGGCGTTCCGATGAGCTCGCGCGCCAGCTCCAGTGTCAGCTGCAGCCGCCGGTCGGAAAGGTTGAGCCCCAGATCCTCGGCGTGGCGCGGGGCGACCCCCTCGGACGACCAGCCCCAGACCTGGCCGGCAAGGGCCGCCGTCACATCCTCCGGCAGCCCCAGCGCCTTTCCCACCTCGCGCACGGCCCCGCGCGACCGGAAGCGGGAAACAACAGCCGTCAGCGCCGCCCGGTCCCGCCCGTAATGGTCATAGATCCACTGGATCACTTCCTCGCGCCGCTCATGCTCGAAATCGACATCGATGTCGGGCGGCTCGTTGCGCTCGGTGGAGATGAAGCGCTCGAACAGCAGTTCCGAGCGGACGGGATCGATGGCGGTAATCCCGAGCACGAAGCAGACGGCGGAATTTGCGGCACTCCCCCGCCCCTGGCAGAGGATGCCCCTGGAGCGTGCAAAGCGCACGATCGCGTGGACGGTCAGGAAATAGGGCGCATAGCCCATCTGTTCGATGAGGCCGAGCTCGTGGCGAAGCTGCTGCGCAACGGCCGCCGGCACCCCATGGGGATAGCGCTCTGCCGCCCCTTCCCAGGTGAGCCTTGCAAGCGTCTCCTGCGGCGAGAGCGACGGGTCTGACCGTTCTTCCGGATACTGGTAGCGCAGATCGGCAAGCGAGAAGGCAAGCCGCTCGACCAGCCGCTCCCCCTGCGCCAGCGCCTCCGGATAGGCCGCGAAGCGCCGCGCCATCTCGGCAGGCGCAAGCAGGTGGCGGTCGGCATGATGGGTGCGCGCGTGGCCGAGATCATCCACCGTGCATTTCCGGCGGATCGCCGTCACCACATCGGCCAGCATCCGCCGTTCGGGTGCATGATAGAGCGTGTCGGCAAGGGCAAGCGTGGGCAGCCCCAGCCGCCTTGCCAGCGCGGCAAGCTTCGCCAGCCGCGCCGCCTCGCCGGGCAGCCGGCGGAAGGCAAGCCCGATCCGGCCGGCGCCAGCGAAGATGTCGGCAAATGTCTCGGCGTCGGCGGCCGTCAGCCGCGCGGGCACCAGCACTGCCTCAAGCCCCCCGGCGTGCGCCGCCACATCCGCCCAGCCCAGGGTGCAGGCGCCCTTGCCGGCCCGGCGCTTGCCGATGGTCAGCAGCCGGCAGAGGTTCGTCCAGCCCGCCCTGTCGCGCGGATAGACAAGAAGCGAGGCGCCAGCCGCCCCGCCCTCGCGCACAAGATCGAGCCGGCAGGCCGGCAGGTGCCGCACGCCGGTTGCCGCTGCTGCCAGATGCGCGCGCACAAGCCCTGCGACCGTGTTGCGGTCGGTGACGGCAAGCGCACGCCAGCCAAGGACGGCAGCAGCTGCAAACAGCTCGTCAGCCGACGACACCCCGCGCAGGAAGGAGAAGTGCGAGGTGACCTGCAGACAGGCCGTGGGAAGGAAGGGAATCGGCGGGCGCACGCCAGCGAAACTGGCAGATGTTCTTCCTTTGTTCCATACCCCTGTGCTGCGCTCAGCACGTCGAAGGTGCAGGCCTTGCGGCAAAGCGATCGGCAAGCCAGCGCACCACCTCGGCCTCCACCGCCTTCGGGTTGCCGGCATGGTCGCCGCCGGCGACTTCGACATAGGTCAGGCGATCGCCGCGCGCGCAGGCCCGCGACACGAAGGCGCGGGTGACGGCTGGCGCCACCAGATTGTCGGCGTCGCCCTGGCTCACCAGCATGGGAACCTGGACTGGCCGGTTCCCGACCGCGCTTGCCGCGACACGCGCAGCCCAGGGATCGGTCTCGGCGATATTCACGTTCCGCAGGCGATAGAGAAGGCGCACCACATCCACCTTGGTGATGAAGGACTGCGGGTCGCCCTCGCAGCGCGCACCGATCTTGCGGACGAGATTCCGGGTCGTGCGGTTGCCGAGCGGGGCAAGCGGCATGCCGAAGGCCTGCTCCCAGCTTGCCGCGGCAAAGGAGGAGAGAAAGGAGCGGACGGCCGGGTCGGCGGCTGCGAAATTGGCGGGAAGGTCGGTTGGCGGCGAGGCAGCAGCGACTGCCACCAGCTCATGGCCGGGAAGGCCGGCGCGCGCCCGCTCGGCAGCAGCAAGGCTTGCATGCCCGCCCTGCGAATGACCCCACAGCGCAAAGCGGCGGCCGGCGCCTGCCTCCGGCACCGCTGCTGCCGCCGCCACGGCGTC
>JBDNCK010000131.1:0-5580 GCA_046719675.1 Sphingomonadaceae bacterium
GATTGAGTTGAGCTCCATCAGCCCTTGCGCAGATGCCGGCGGCCGAGAAGCTCGGCAATCTGCACCGCGTTGAGGGCGGCTCCCTTGCGCAGATTGTCGGACACGCACCAGAAGCTGAGGCCATGTTCGACCGTCGGATCGGTGCGGACCCGGCTTACGAAGGTCGCATAGTCGCCCACGCATTCCACCGGGGTCACGTAACCCCCGTCCTCCTGCTTGTCGACGAGCATCACGCCGGGGGCCTCGCGCAGGATCGCCCGCGCCCTTGCAGCCGAAAGCGGCCGCTCGAACTCGACCGAGACCGCCTCGGAATGGCCTACGAACACCGGAACCCGCACGCAGGTGGCCGTCACGTCGATGTCGGGATCGAGGATCTTGCGGGTCTCGACCGCCATCTTCCATTCCTCCTTCGTATAGCCTTCGTATCCGGACTCGGGGCCGAGGAAGACATCGATGTGCGGAATGACGTTGAAGGCGATCTGCTTGGTGAACTTCACCGGCTCGCGGCGGTCGCCCACGAAGATCGCGCGGGACTGCTCGAACAGCTCGTCCATGCCCGCCTTCCCGGCGCCGGAGACCGACTGGTAGGTGGAAACGACGACCCGGCGGATGGTGGCCGCATCGTGCAGCGGCTTCAACGCGACCACCATCTGCGCCGTGGAGCAGTTGGGATTGGCGATGATGTTGCGCGCGGCATAGCCATCGATCGCCTCCGGGTTCACTTCCGGCACGATCAGCGGCACATCCTCCTCCATGCGGTAGAGCGAGGAATTGTCGATGACGACACAGCCGGCCTCGGCAGCGCGCGGCGCGTGGATCCGGGTCGGGCCGGAGCCGGCGGCGAACAGCGCCATGTCCCAGCCGGTAAAGTCGAAATGCTCGAGATTGCGGACGGTCAGCTCTTCCCCGGTGTCGCCGAAGTCGATCCGCTCGCCCACCGAGCGCGACGAGGCAACGGCTGCCACCTCGGCGAGCGGAAACTGCCGCTCGGCGAGAATGTTCAGCATTTCGCGCCCGACGTTGCCGGTAGCGCCAACCACGGCAATCCTGTAACCCACTGATGTTCTCCGTTTCGGCCATCGGCGGCCGGGGCGCGGGCCTAGCGCGGGTTGCGGCAGCTGGAAAGACGGGAGGCAGGCATGGAAGGCGAAAGCGCGGCACAGGAAAGGTTCATCGAGCGGCTGGAGGCCGGCGCGCTGGCCGTGCTGCGCCTGCGCTGGTGGGCAGTGGCGCTGAGGGGCCTTGCCGCCGTCATCTTCGGCGTGCTCGCCTTCCTCACCCCGGTTGCCGCTCTCCTGTCGCTCGTTATCGTCTTTGGCATCTTCGCCATCGCCGACGGCCTCATCGGCTTCTGGCACAGCTGGGGCCGGGCGCGCGACGGCGAGCGCTGGGTCTGGCTGGCGGTTGGCGCCGGGGCCAGCCTCGTGATTGGAATCCTGGCGCTCGTCTGGCCGATCCTGACGGCCGCCGCGCTCACCCTGTTCATCGCCATCAACGCGGCGATCACCGGCGCGCTGTTCGTGGTGACCGGCGCGCGGCTCGATGCAGACCATGGCCGCTGGTGGCTGGTGGCCGCCGGCGTTGCCAGCCTGCTGTTTGCCGTGCTCCTGTTCCTCAATCCCTTTGCCGGCGCGCTTGCGATCACCTGGATCATCGGCGCCTGGGCGATCGTGCTGGGCCTGTGTCTTCTCATCCTCGGGTTCCAGCTGAAGTCGGCGCGCGACAAGGTGCGCGAACGGGTTGCCCGGTTCCGCGAGGAGCTGGCGGCCGAGCGGGCACGCCTCAGCCCTGCAGCAGAAGGCTGAGGGACCGGACCGGCAGCAGCGCTCCGGCCCCGGCTGCCAGCAGCCCGATGAACAGACCCGTCATCGCCCGGCGGTGGCCGGCGATGTCGCCCCGGCGCACCCGCCAGAGGGCAATCCCCAGCCACAGGATCACCCACAGCGACAGCAGGTGAATCCAGCTGAACCGGGGGCCGTTGATGCCGGTGATCCCGAAACTGGTGACGGCTGCCACCAGCATGAGACTGGCCCAGGCGCGGCCCATGGCCCGGTGCATTGCCGTGCCGCGCGGCAGCAGCAGCACGGCAGCACCGAGCGGGACGGCGAGTGCTGCGGCACTGGCATGGAGGGCAACCAGCGGTGTCACGCGAAGACACCAAGCAGGCCGAGCGTGGAGATCATCACGGCCTGCGAGGCGATGACGGCGAGAACGGCGAAGAGGGGAGCGATGCGGGTCATGTTCGTGTCTCCTGGCGGTGCGGCCGGGATTGGCCGATGCCCCGAACCTGCCCTCGCCCCGTCCGCCGGCAATCCGGACTTCGTCACGTCGCCTGCCGCTTCGCGAACGGGCAGCCCCGCCCACGGCCATTTCCCGTTCGCGCTTCGTGAAATGGCACGCTATTGAGCCCCTGATGCGTCCTCTTCGCGAATGGGTGCTGGAGCTTGCCATCCTGCTGGCCGTCACGCTGGTGGTGGCCGCAATGGGCCCGTTCGGCAGCTTTGAGCTCGGGGATTATGCCAGCCGCTTTCTCTACTGGGCGACGATGCTCTTCGGGGGCTATCTCGTGCTGCGGCCGCTGCTTGCCGCCGGGCCCTGGCTCGCGCGGCGGCTGGACCTGCCGGAACTGCCCGTCTGGCTGGGGCTGATGGCGCTCGCCGGGCTACCGGTGACACTTATCGTCTGGTTCGGCGGCGGCGCAACCGGAATGCCGCGGCCCGACCAGTTCCTGCGGCTCTATCCGAACATTCTCATTCTCGGCGGGATTGTCACGCTTGTCTTCTGGGCGAGCTTCCGGCGCCGTCCGCTCCCCTCCCCGCCTGTGCCTGCCGCCGGTCCTTCACCCTCGGCCCATCCGGCCCCGCCGGTGCCGGAAGCAGCGACAGGCGCGCCGCCGCGGCTGCTGGAGCGCCTGCCGCCGCACGCGCGCGGCCGCATCCGCGCGCTGGAAATGGAAGACCATTATGTCCGTATCCACACCGACCGCAGCGCGCCCCTCCTGCTCATGCGGATGCGCGATGCCGTGGCCGAGCTCGACGGGCTTCCCGGCGAGCAGGTGCACCGCAGCTGGTGGGTTGCGCGCGATGCCGTTCGCCATCACGAAACCGACGGCCGCAGCATCCGCCTGCACCTGGAGGGAGAGCTGGTGGCACCGGTCGCGCGGGCCAACATCCCGGCGCTGCGCGCGAAGGGCTGGTTCTAGAGCGTCTTCATGGGAACGGCGCCCGCCAGAAGGCCGGGCGGGGCCACGGTGCCCATGGTGATGTAGAATTTGGCGAGATCGTCGAACTTCATGCCCGGCACCACCCGCACATTGGCGACCGGCACGAACAGCAGCGCGCCGCCGATGGGAACAGGCGCTGTCGGCACGAGGATGAGGCGCGACGGCCCGTTGCCGACATCGAAGGTCTCCGGGCTTGCGAGCAGCGCCAGCACTTCGGCGCCTTCCCCGAAGCGTGCTGCCACAACCGACATGGAGGCCATCTCCTCCTTGCTGTCGCCGCCCATGGTGCGCACCAGCTGCGCAAAGGGCTGGTAGAGCTTGCCGATGACGGGCACGCGCGACAGCAGGCCATCGACCCAGCGTTCGAGGATGCCCTTGGCGCTCGACTGGACGAGGCCGCCCAGGAAGGTGATGCCGGCCAGGATCAGCAGCATCCCCAGCCAGAAACCGACGATCTTGTTCGCAGTCCCCAGCGTCACCAGCCGGCCGAGGCCGGCGATGGCGCCGCCCAGGAAGGTGTCGGGCCCGAAGACGGAGCCGAGCTGGCCGAGCACCCAGGCGATGGCGACAATGGTGAGGATGAGCGGCAGGATGAAGAGCAGGCCGGTCAGGAACAGGCCGAAGACCTTCGTCGCCATGTCGGCGGGCGACAGCCGGGCGATGCGCCGCCAGTCGGTCATGACGGCACGGTCTCGAGCGCCATGGCAATCGCGTCTGCCATGGCCATGGTGCCAAGCTCCCCGCCGATGTCGCGGGTGCGGGCGCCGCCGGCAATGGCACGCGCGACCGCCTGCTCGACCCGCATGGCAGCTTCGGGCTCGTCCAGCGAATGCCGCAGCGCCATGGCGAGGCTGAGAATCGCAGCGCAGGGATTGGCGATTCCCTTGCCTGCAATGTCGGGCGCGGAGCCATGGATCGGCTCGTAGAGGCCGGGCGTCCCTTCGGCGCCGAGCGCAGCCGAAGGGAGCATGCCGAGCGAGCCGGTCAGCATGGCGGCAAGATCCGACAGCAGGTCGCCGAAGAGATTGTCGGTCAGGATGACGTCGAACTGGCGCGGCGCCTTCACCAGCTGCATGGCGCAATTGTCGGCATACATGTGGGAAAGCGGCACATCGGGAAAGTCCTGCTCGGCCAGTGCCTGCACGGTTTCGCGCCACAGCAGGCCCGATTCCATGACGTTCGCCTTGTCCACCGAAGTCACATGCCCGCCGCGCGCCCTGGCAAGCGCAAAGGCAACCCGCGCCACGCGCGCGATCTCGCTTTCCGTATAGCGCTGGGTGTTGATTCCCACCTTCTCGCCGCCGGGCAGGGTCTCGATTCCCCGCGGCGTGCCGAAATAGATGCCGCCCACCAGCTCGCGCACGAAGAGGATGTCGAGCCCCTCGACCAGTTCGGGCCGCAGCGTCGAGGCATCGGCCAGCGGCCCGATGAGCCGGGCCGGACGCAGGTTCGCGTAAACGCCCATGGCTTCCCGAAGCGCCAGCAGCCCGGCTTCCGGGCGATTGCCATAGGGCTCGCCCGCCCATTGCGGCCCGCCCACCGCGCCCATCAGCACCGCATTTGCTGCCAGCGCGGCGGCGCGGGTTTCCGCCGGCAACGGCACTCCTTCCGTGTCGATGGCAGCGCCGCCGAAGACGGCCTCTGTGACCAGGAGACCGGGAACCGCCAGGGCTTCCAGCACCCGGCGGACTCCCGCGATCACCTCCGGACCAATGCCGTCTCCCGGCAGCAGCAGCAGCGTGGCACCCATGACGGGCGCCTTAGGCCGCTTTTCCCGCCGCCGGAAGGGTCAGTTGCGCCGGTCGTCCGCGGTGGCGGCCGCCAGCTGGTCGGTGCCGCGTGCAGCAGCGATGCGTCGCCCACGCTCGTCGGCCGCGGCTGCAAGGGCGCGCGCGCGACAGTTGGCGACAAGCACTCGGTCCCAGCCGGTCACAAGGCCGGGCTTCTCGCAGGCCTTCGCTGCCGCGCGCGCCAGCCGCTCGTCCAGCGCTGCCACACCGGCATCGGTGGCAAGATCAAGATCGGCCACCACGACCCGCTGGGAGGCAAGCGGGATCGCATCGGCGGCAAGCGCAGGCCGGGCCACGAGGGAAAGGCCGACAAGCGGGACAAGCGCGAGAAGGGAAGAACGAAGCATGGGCAACCTCTTTGTGCGATGCAGCGTAAATCGTGGGTTCTCTGCTGCACTGCAACCTGACGCTTCGTCGAGGGTCGCTGATGTCGCATGCCGATCGCCTCAGCGGCGGGCGGCGCCTGCAATCCAGGGCTGTTCGGCGGCGAGACGCGCTTCATGGGCGGCGATCGCCGGCGCCATGCGCTCGGTGATTCCGATCTCGTCAAGGCCTTCGAGCAGGCAG
>JBDNCK010000132.1:0-5524 GCA_046719675.1 Sphingomonadaceae bacterium
TTGATGGCGCGAAGAGCAGACAGGTCGATGTTGGTGTCCCGGCTGGTGCCTCTTCGCTGGCTGTCCGTATGGCCCTCGATCAGCAGCGTTTCCACGCGCTGGGCTTCGGCCCGTCTGCACGGAAAAGGTCCTGCATCGGGTGTGTCGGTGTAGCACGGCAAATGCTTGACGAGCGCGTTTGCAACAACCTGGACCGACCGGAGGCCTTCGGGCGTCAGGGTGTCTGCATTGAGTTCGAACATGGTGACCCCGCGCAAGCGCAGAATCCCGTTGTCTGGGTCAATCTCGACATCCACCCTCTCAGCCTTGAGCTCTTTCTCAAGTGTTTCAAGCAGCACGCGACGGGCCTCGCTTGCTCCCGTGAGATCTTCGGTCGTTTTCCGAAACTGGAAAATAAAAAACATCAGAAGGATGATGAAGACGAATAATAGTCCTGTCAGCATGTCTGACATGCTGACAAAATACCCCTCATCTTCCTCAACCGCGGTCCGGCGCCTCGATCGGATATATGCCATCGTCAATCACGCGTCAGCAATTCAGAGGCCTTCTCGATTGCATCAGGAAGATCCTGCAGCTCGTCGACTGCTGCTGCCAGCCGTCCGACCGCGTCGGCAAGATGCCGGTCGAGCGCGTTCGCATATTCTGTAAGCCGTTCGGCGCTTTCCCTCGACGCGCTTTCGAGTTGCAGGAGCACCTCGCCCAGTGCCTCGTCCACTTGTTCGAAACGATGGACGTAGTTTTGCCATGCCGATTGGGCGGCAGCAGCAGTCCTGTCGAACTGAGAGGCCATGTCGCGAAGCGCATTGGCCTGTCCATTGATCTGGGCGACCTGGCCGTCGACCGCCTGCCGCAGATCCGCGATGCTCTTCTCGATCGCGGTCGAGGCCTTCTGGAAGGGCTCTGCGATCTGGCCCAGCGATTCCCCCGCTTTCGTGAGCAGGGGGATGGTGTCACGCATGGTCGAATCAAGCATGCCGGCGACCCGCTCGGCTGCCGTTCCCGCTGACGCCAGCTTCACGGCCTGGGCGTCGGCGCTGGCAGAGGCGCGCTCGATGCTTCCGCCGAACGCCTGGACCTTGGTTGTCCCGGCTTCGATGGAGCCGGCCAGCCCCCTGATTGCCGCGTCGATGCGCTCGGTGAGCAACCGCATGGCATCCTCCACCGCCTTGGCAGTGGCATCCGATGCGGCCTTGGCAGCGTCGCTAGCGGCTTCGACAAACCGCTGCGATGCGGCCGCGGCGGCAGCCCCCAAGGCTTCCCGGGTTTGCGCCAGAAGCTCCTCTGCACCGCGGATGCCTTGCTCGGCTTGGGCCGCCAGCTTGCTGTTAAGGTCGGAGAGCGTGCCGCCCATGCTGCTGAGGAGGGACCGCAGTTCTTCGGTCGCGGCTTCCGCCTCCTTACGGTTCCGCTGACCAGATTCGACGAGAGACTCTCGCTCTTGTCTGAGCTGCGCTTGCAGTTCTTCAGCAGCTGCCTTTTGCTGGTCGACGACTTGCGTGCCCGTTTCCTCGATGCGACGCGCCAGTTCGTCAAACGTCGCCTGCATCCTGTCAGAGGCCTGGCTGAAAAGCATCGCAGCATTCTCGATCCGGGCATTGGCGGCATCGGCGCTCGCGCCAATCTGATCTGGAATGCTTCCCAGCCGCTCACCCATAGCGGAAAGCGCGGTTGCGAGGGCTTGCATCTGAGCACCAGCCGTTTCGTTGAGCGTGTTGGCGACCGCACCGCCCACGCCGCCGACCAGTTCGTCCTTCAGATTACGAATGCCGCCGTCGATCTTGCCAAGGACTGAGACGACAGGCTGGAACTGCTCATTGAGCTTTTCGCCGATCGCGACGGCCAGATCCTGGGCGAAGAGCGTCTGCGCCTTGGCCATCTGCTGTAGCTCGCGAAGCTGATCGGCGGCGATGCGCTGTGGAGGGAGGTAGACCAGACCGCGCTCAAGGACATCAACCAGCATCGAAACTTGGTCACGAACCTTCTGCTGAATGTTGCGGTCGCTGAACCGGAGCCAAATGGATGCCCCGACTCCGGCGACCGAAGTCATGAACTTTGCGGCCGTCACTTCAAGCAGCTTTTTGAGCGCATCCTGCACCGCGCCGGCATCGCCGCCGCCCTGCGCAATGCTGTTCGAAGCCTGGCCGAGTGCTGCCATGATTCCGAGAAATGTGGCCATGAGCCCGATTGCCACCATGATGTTTGCCCACCAGAACAGCCCACGGGACTGTTCGACTAGTGGCTCAAAAAACTCATTGGCATGAACCGTGCTGGTGAGTGGGGCACTCGCCGGGTCGACGAGACTCTCCTCAAACTCGTCCCATGCGTGCTGCAGTTGGCCGTTCTGGCTGTCGATAACCGATTTCGCCAGAGTTTGATACCGGTCGACGAGCGCGGCATGTGCTTCATCTATACTAGGGGCGTGGCGCACCGCTTCCAAGGCCTGGTTAGACTGCTCGAGCGCCCGAACGAGGGGCGCAATCTCTTGGCCCCTTTTCCATTTCAGCCATAGGGCCCACCCCACGATTCCCAACGAAGCCAAAAGGGCTATCGATGGCGTGTAGATGGCGTTCAACCCGGCCAGTATGCTTGCGATTTGAGGATTCAGGAATTCCAGCACGTCTACGCATCATCCCCCGATTGACCTTGAGGAATTACGTAGCCAAGCGATTGGCGCAATGCAAAACGGAGACTTTCTCCTGCTCGGCGCTGGCGTTCGCCAGTCATTCAATCTTTGCTTGTCATCTCTCCCTCTCCCCGCTCCAGGAGCCCGCAGAGCAGTGCGCCGATCTTCTCGGCTGCGTCGATCGCGGACTGGTCGGCGAGATGCATGTAGCGGTGGGTGTTGCGTGTTGCCCGATGCCCCAGAAGCGCGGCGATCGTGGCCGTGTTCTCCTGGGCGAGCGCGGCATGGCTGGCGAAGGTGTGACGCAGGTCATGTCGTCGCAGCCGGTCGAGGCCGGCTAGCGGCAGCAGGTGCACATTCCAGAAGTGGTTGATGCTGTTGCGATGGCCGGGCGCCCGCCCCCGCTTGGGGAAGAGCCAGGGGCTATGTGCTGACCGCGGGATCCGGTCGAGCACGGCCATCGCCACCTCGTTCAGCAGGACCTGCCGCGGCCCGGTCTTGCTGTCGCGGATATACATGCTGGCACCCATCAGGTTGTCCCATCGCAGGCCGAGGATCTCGCCAATGCGGCAGCCGCTGAACAGCATCAGCCGGACGGCGCCCACTTCCACCGGGTAGCGCGGCTCCAGCGCGTCGAGGGCGCCGCCGAACCGCATGAGTTCCTCGTTTGTGAGATAGCGGCCGACGTTGCGCCCGCCGTTGCGCGGAAAGCCGACGCAGGGGTTTCCGAAAGGCAGCGCATAGCCCCATTCCGAGGCCTTCACGAACATGTGGCTCAGGATCTGGCGCGCCCGCTCGGCAGCACCGGGCGAAGTCTCGCTCCACGCGACATAATGCTCATAAGCGAGTGCACGCGTGATCTGGTCGAGGTGCAGCCGTCCGAACGCAGGCATGAGCGCGCGCTGGATGTAGCCCCGGTTCGTCTTCTCCGTGGCAGGCTTCCAGTTGGACGCCCATTTCTCGAGATAGATGGCCGTGAACGCCCGGAAGGTCGGGGACTCGCGCGCCTCTTTCACTGCGGCCTGCGGGTCCTCCCCGGACTTTGCCTTGAGCAGCTTCATCTCTGCCACCTGCTTGGCCCGCATGCGGGTGACCGTATCGGCCTTGCCGAGCGTCACCTTGGTGAGCTTGCCCTTAACCCGCGTCAGCAGGATCCAGGACCGCCCGCCGATGCTCCGGTGGCGGAGACCAAAGCCGGGCATGCGCGGGTCCCATTCGACCCGCTCGCCGCCACGCAGGCGCATCAGCTCGCTTTCGTCGACCGGTTGACCAAGGGCGTCGGTGGGGATGACGGACAGCATCTCGGACATCATGCCCTCTCCCAACTGGCGAAGCCTGTCGCACGGGCGATGCGGTTGCCGACGCGGTTGCCGGCTTCGCGCACGCTGGTTTCGGAAAGATGGGCGTAGATCTCGGTGCTCTCCAGCAGTGCGTGGCCCAGCAGCCGAGAGACGGTCGGCAAGGTAACGCCGTTCATGACGGCGTGGCTGGCGAAGGTATGGCGCAAGTCATGGAGGCGAACGTCCGCGAGCCCGGCCGCCTCGCGGATTGCCTTCCAGACAATGTCCGGGATGCGCGGGCGTCGGCCCTTGCCTGCAGGATCGAAGACGAAGGCGCGGCAGTCGTCGGGAGAGGGATGCGTAGCGCGACGTCGGGCAAGGATGGCGCGGCCGGCGGCGCCCACATAGCGGGTGGACGGACCGGTCTTGCTGTCCTCCAATTCGAGAAAGCCCTCCTTCACCTCGCCCCAGCGCAGGCCGTCGATCTCACCGCGCCGCGCACCCGTCAGCGACAGGAGGCGGATCATGTCCGCAACCGCTGGCTGCTCGCGCTCGAACTGGGCCAGTGCGGCGCCCAGACGCTCGATCTCGGCCGGGAACAGGAAGCGCGGCTTCTTTCGTTTCTTGAAGCGCGCGATCCGCTGGCAGGGGTTGGACTGTGGCGGCCGCAGGCCCAGATGCTCGGCTTCATTCATCATTGCCGACAGGACCGGGAGCCCACGGTTGGCGATGCCGGGCCTGCTGCTCAGCGCATCGCGCCAGGCCATCACATTGGCCCGAGTCAGGTCCTTCACCTTGATGTCACCCAGGACCGGCAGGATCACCTTTTCCAAGGCGTCGCGGTTCGTACGCCGGGTGGTTTCGGCCCAATGGCCGGCCCGCAACTTCCAGAAGCGCGCCGCGAACTGCTCGAGCGTCGGGTCGTCAGCGGGAATGTCGGCAAGGAAGGGGTCGATCACCCTGTGGCCGAGGTCGACGCGCGACAGATGCCGGCGGGCGAGCCGCCACATACGGCGGCGATCATCGACGCCAACGGTGCCGATGGTCCGGCGTCGGGTCCCGCCCCTTTCGCGATACTGGATGACATAGGTCTGCCGCCCGGTCTTGAAGGTGCGGATGCCGAAGCCGGGCAAGGTCTTGTCCCACTGGATGCCCTCGACAGGCAGCTTCCTGTTCGCGCGCCGCTTGCGGTTGCGCCGGAGCCCCACTGGGGCAGGCCCATCCGGGGCTGCCGGTTCCTCTGTATTGGTCTCCTGGTGTTCCGATGTCGAGGCGGCACCCCCGGGGTAGCAATCAGTGGTGAGGCCACTCTTCCGTGGAGGAGGCAGTGTTGATGCCGTATAAGCTGCCGTTCTGTCTGTGATTATTTGATGCTCATCAATCGACATGAGGTGATCTCTGGCCATTTATACATCCCCTCGAACTGCATGACACTTTGTCAATAAGTGCTCATGCAGTGCGTAGGGTGTGGAGTCTGGAATCTGTTCTAGATACGGCTCCCCTGAGCCCTGATTCCTGGGGTTCGGCGCCCATGGATTCTGCGTATTTTTACGCGCGGCAGGCACGGTGCTGGCCGGTCGGTTGACGGCGCCCCTCGCTCCTCGTCGCCGGCATTTCGCGC
>JBDNCK010000133.1:0-5512 GCA_046719675.1 Sphingomonadaceae bacterium
CGGCTTGTCCTCGTTCACGATGTAGAGCATCCGCGCGGCGAAATCGGCCTCCACCTTGATCCCCATCATCTCGACGAGGCGCGGTGTTGCGGCGCCGAACAGCGTGCCCACCACGCGATGGTCGCCGGTCTTCGTGCCGATCGTGACGGCAAGGAGCGTCTGGTAGTCGGTGTCGCGCTCGTGGCGGACTTCGGCGACCTCGATGTTGCGCTCGCGCGCGAGGAAGGGCGCGTTCACCATGTTCACCGTGTCGGAAAAGGCGCGCATCACCCCGGCCACGGCGGCTGCCGTGATCGGCTTGATGTTGAGTTCGGCAGCCGCGCCCTCGGCTTCCACGGTGATCGAGCGGATGTCGCCCGTCTCGAGCTGGCCGACAAGGGCGCCCAGCTTCTCGGCAAGCGCCATATAGGGCTTGAGCCGCGGCGCATCCTCTGCCGACACGCTCGGCATGTTGAGCGCATTCTGGATGGCGCCCGACAGCAGGAAGTCCGCCATCTGCTCGGCCACCTGGATCGCCACATTCACCTGCGCTTCCTCCGTCGAGGCGCCCAGATGCGGGGTCGAGATGAAATTTGGCGTGCCAAACAGCGGCGAGGCCGTTGCCGGCTCGTCTGCAAACACGTCGAGCGCGGCACCTGCGACATGGCCCGAATCGAGCAGCTCCTTGAGCGCTTCCTCGTCGACAAGGCCGCCGCGCGCGCAGTTGATGATCCGGACCCCCTTCTTCGCCTTCAGGAGATTCTCGCGGCTGAGGATGTTGCGCGTGCTGTCGGTCAGGGGCGTGTGCAGCGAAATGAAGTCGGCGCGCGCCAGAAGCTCGTCGAGCGTCACCTTCTCCACACCCAGATCGGCGGCGCGTTCGGACGTGAGGAAAGGGTCGGTTGCCACCACCTTCATCCGCAGGCCATGCGCACGATCGGCCACGATGGAGCCGATGTTGCCGCAGCCGATGAGCCCGAGCGTCTTTCCCGTCAGCTCCACGCCCATGAAGCGGTTCTTCTCCCACTTGCCGGCCTGGGTCGAGGCATCGGCGGCCGGAAGCTCGCGGGCAAGCGCGAACATGAGGGCGATGGCATGTTCGGCCGTGGTGATGGCGTTGCCGAACGGCGTGTTCATGACGACGATGCCGCGCGCGGAGGCCGCCGGCACATCGACATTGTCGACCCCGATCCCGGCCCGCCCGACAACCTTGAGCCGGGTGGCGGCATCGAGCACCTCGGCTGTCACCTTGGTTGCCGAGCGGATCGCCAGCCCGTCATACTGGCCGATGATCGCGATCAGCTCGTCCTTCGTGAGGCCTGGCTTCTCGTCCACTTCCACCCCGCGCGAGCGGAAGATTTCCGCCGCCTTGGGCGACATCCTGTCTGAAATCAGAACCTTGACCATGTTCTTTTCCTTGCGCTTTCAGGCGTTGGTGGCGGTTTCGAAGGCCCAGTCGAGCCAGGGGCACAGCGCCTGGATGTCGGCGGTCTCGACGGTGGCACCGCACCAGATGCGCAGCGAGGGCGGGGCATCGCGATAGCCGTTGATGTCGAAGGCCACGCTTTCCTTCTCCAGGAGGGCAGCCATCGCCTTGGGAAGCTCGGGGGGGCCATCGACCGTCACACAGACGGAGGTGTTGGAGCGGGTGGCGGGATCCTGCGCGAGATGGCCCGCCCACGGCGTGGCGGCGATCCAGCGGTCGAGCGCTGCGGCATTGGCATCCGCGCGCGCGTGGAGCGCCCCCAGGCCGCCGATCGATTCGGCCCAGCGCAGCGCATCGAGATAGTCCTCGACGCACAGCATCGAGGGCGTGTTGATCGTCTCGCCCGCAAAGATCCCCTCGATCAGCCTGCCGCCCTTCGTCAGCCGGAAGATCTTGGGAAGCGGCCAGGCCGGCTGGTGGCTTTCCAGCCGCTGCACCGCGCGCGGGGAAAGGATGAGCACGCCATGCGCACCTTCCCCGCCCAGCACCTTCTGCCAGGAAAAGGTGACGACATCGAGCTTGTCGAAGGGAAGCGGCTGCGCAAACGCCGCCGAGGTGGCGTCGCACAGGGTCAGCCCTTCGCGGTCGTCGGGGATCCATGCGCCGTCGGGCACCCGCACCCCCGAGGTGGTGCCGTTCCAGGTGAAGAGCACATCGGTCGAGAAATCCACGGCCGAAAGATCAGGGAGCAACCCGTAATCTGCGCGCAGGATCGTCGGGTTCAGCTTCAGCTGCTTCGCAGCATCGGTCACCCAGCCCTCGCCGAAGCTTTCCCATGCAAGGGCTGTCACGGGCCTCGCGCCAAGCAGCGTCCACATCGCCATCTCATAGGCGCCGGTGTCGGAGGCCGGAACGATCCCGATGCGCCATTCGGCCGGCACCTCGAGGATGGCGCGGGTCCGGTCGATGGCCTCGGCCAGGCGGGATTTGCCGATCTTCGCCCGGTGCGAGCGGCCGAGGCTGTCGGTGGGAAGCGCGGCCAGATCCCATCTCGGCCGCTTGGCGCAAGGGCCGGACGAGAAATGGGGGCGAATGGGGCGAACGGCAGGCTTGGACGCGCGCATGTCGCGCGCGGGGGCAGAGGTCGTCATGTCAGTCTCTCCTTCCAGAGAGCGCGCGCCGCGTTGGGACGGCGTGGCCCGCTGCCGCCATGGCGGCGCACCCGTCTCCCTGTCAAGAAGCTGTCTTTTGCAACTGCCGCCGCTTTCGGCCAAGGGCGCGGGCATGAATGACCATCTCCCACCCGACGCGCACACGCTGCGCAGCGCCAAGATCGATGCTGCCCGCTCGCAGGAAGTGGCAAGAAGCCCGCAGACCGAGCATCCCGCCTACCGGCTGGCCTTCCAGGATCTCGATTTCCTGCTGCGCGACGATCTGCGCCCGGTGCGGCTGCAGCTGGAGCTGCTGAAGCCGGAACTGCTGCTCGCCGAGGCAGGTATTGCCTCGACGCTGGTCGTCTATGGGTCGGCACGGATCCCCGCGCCGGAAGCAGCCGACGCGCTGGTGGCAGCAGCGCAGACGCCAGAGGCCCGCGCGGTTGCCGAGCGCCTTGCCGCCAAGGCGCGCTTCTACGAGGAAGCGCGCAGGCTTGCCTTCCGGGCCTCAAGCTGCCCCTGCCGGCCGGACGGGCTGAGGGATTTTGTCGTCTGCTCGGGCGGCGGCCCCTCCATCATGGAAGCGGCCAACCGCGGCGCCGCGGAAGCCGGCGCGCCGTCCATCGGGCTCAACGTCGTGCTGCCGCATGAGCAGCGTCCCAATCCCTTCGTGACGCCCTCGCTCAGCTTCCAGTTCCACTATTTCGCCATCCGCAAGATGCATTTCCTCATGCGCGCGAGGGCGGTCGCCGTGTTTCCGGGCGGCTTCGGGACGCTCGACGAACTGTTCGAATTCCTGACGCTGGTGCAGACGGGCAAGATGAAACCCGTGCCGCTGGTGCTGTTCGGCCGCGACTACTGGACCCGGATCGTGAACTTCCCCGCCCTTGCCGAGGAAGGCGTGATCAGCCCGGAAGACCTCAACCTCATCCACCTTGTCGACACGGCCGACGAGGCGTGGAGCCACATCTGCGCCTGGTCAGGCATCGGGCGGGGTCCCGACCCCGCCTGAGCTGCGACAGCCTCAGGCGTCCCCGGTTGCTTCCGCCGCTTCATCCTGTGTTTCGTCCGCCTCTTGTGCGGAGGCGTCATCCGATGCATCTTCAGGCTCGGCGGCGGCTGTCGGGGCTGGTGCTTCGGGAATGGGCAGCGGGCGGTCGGAGTAGCTGTTCATGTAGACGAGGATGTCGGCCCGCTCCTGCGCGCGGCTGATGCCGGCAAAGGCCATGCGGTTGCCGGGAATGGCAGCGCGCGGATTTTTCAGCCACTCGTCGAGCGCCGCCCATGTCCAGGGTTCGCCGGCGCGTTCCTGCAGCGCTGGCGAATAGCCGAAGGACGGGTTCTTGGCATGGGGGCCGCCCACGATGCCGTAGAGATTGGGGCCTACGCCGTTGGCGCCACCCTGCTGCAGGTTGTGGCATGCGGTGCACTTCTTGAAGGCCGCCGCGCCGCGTTCCGGATCGGCGGAGGCGAGGAAGAACTCGACCGGCGGTTCGTCGGTCGCAGCAGCGACCTGCGTCGCCTCCTCCACCACGCCCTCGACGAAGAAACCTTTCTGCTCGGGCTTGTCGGCCTTGTAGATATAGCCGGTGACGACGGCGAGGCCGAGCACCGTGATGAGCGCGGCGAGGACCGCACCTGCGATCCGGTTGAATTCGTAGCTGTCCAACGTCTGCTCCCGAAACAATCCGTGAGCGCGCCGGGGATGGCGCGCAGTCGCGGCGCGACTTAGGGAGCCCGCGGGCGCTTGGCAACATGAGCGACTGTCTCACCCCGCTGCCCTTGCGTGCATGGCTGCTCACGCGGGCGTTGACCGCAGCAGCATGGCCGGGCAACGCGCCGGGCACATGCAGAGCTATCCGCTCCCCGCCCAGTCGCTGGTCGAATCGATGCGGTCCGCTGCGCGGGCGGCTCCCGCGCGTGCCTTTGCCTTTCAGGGGGCGCCGGGCGCCTTTTCCCACCAGGCGGTGCTCAAGGTGGAGCCGGAGGCGCTCCCGATGCCCTGCTTCAGTTTCGAGGATGCGCTGCAGGCCGTCATCGACGGGGACGCCAGCCGCGCGGTGATCCCGGTCGAGAACAGCCTGCACGGGCGCGTGGCCGACGTGCATTTCCTGCTGCCGGAATCGGGGCTTGCGATCGTGGGCGAGACCTATGTGCGGGTGGAGCATTGCCTGCTCGGGCTGCCGGGCGCCAGCCTTGCCGAAGTCCGCGAGGTGATCAGCCATCCCCAGGCGCTCGGGCAGTGCCGGCGCCACCTGAAGGCCATGGGCCTCACGCCTGTTGCCTATGCCGATACGGCAGCAGCGGGCGCGGAGGTGATGGCGCGCGGGGAGCCGACCCTGGCGGCCATTGCCTCGCGGCTGGCAGCCGAGCTCTACGGCTGCGAACTTCTGAAGGACGGCCTCGAGGACGCGGATCACAACCGCACGCGCTTCCTGGTGCTGGCCCGAAGCCCGGCGCCGCTTCCCGAGGGCGCGACGGCGAAGACGACTCTCGCCTTCGAGGTGAAGAACATTCCGGCAGCGCTCTACAAGGCGCTCGGCGGGTTCGCGACGAACGGGGTCAATCTGACGCGACTGGAAAGTCATCTCTCGGGCGGCTCCTTCACGGCCGCCCAGTTTCTCATCGACATCATCGGGGCACCCGAAGACCCCGCGGTGGCCCGCGCGCTCGAGGAACTCGCCTTCCATTCCCGCTGGGTGCGCATGCTGGGAACCTACCCGGAAGCCGCCACCACTTAAGGTCGACAGGCGCCCGCCGTTCCACCGGTCGTGGCGTACAAGATGACGGCATGGCTGGCCCGTCCACCGGTCGACGGGCCGGATGGTGCCCCCTTGCCCGGCGCGCAGCCGCGGGCCCGGACATGAGCTTTCACTTCAAGCCGCCGGTGGCCGCCGCCAGCGACATCGCGTGGCACGACCTGCTGCGCGCGGGACCAGAGCATGATCCCTTC